>JAFXAJ010000046.1 GCA_017517145.1 Ruminococcus sp. | reverse complement strand
TATATCAATCTTCTTGACGCACTCAACGGCTGGCAGCTTGTAAAGGAGCTTAAAGCAGCTACAGGTGTATGTGCAGCTACATCTTTCAAGCACGTATCCCCTGCAGGTGCAGCAATCGGCAGACCTCTTTCTGACGATTTAAAGAAGATTTACTGGGTAGACGATTTAGGCGAGCTTACACCTCTTGCTTCCGCTTACGCAAGAGCAAGAGGCGCTGACAGAATGTCCTCTTACGGCGATTTTATCGCACTTTCAGACAAGGTTGACGTATGCACAGCTAAGATGATTCAGCGTGAGGTTTCCGACGGTGTTATTGCTCCTGATTATGACGAGGAAGCTCTTGAAATTCTCAAGTCAAAGAGAAAGGGTACATACTGCGTTCTTAAAATTGACGAGAACTACAAGCCTGCACCTATTGAGACAAAGCAGGTTTACGGTGTATCTTTCGAACAGGGCAGAAACGAGCTTGACATCAATCGTGAACTCCTTGCAAATGTTGTGACAGAAAATAAGGATATTCCCGATGATAAGAAGGACGACCTCCTTATTTCTCTTATCACACTTAAATATACACAGTCCAACTCTGTTTGCTATGTTAAGGACGGTCAGGCAATCGGTATCGGAGCAGGTCAGCAGTCAAGAATCCACTGCACACGCCTTGCAGGACAGAAGGCTGATAACTGGTGGCTGAGACAGTCTCCTCAGGTTATGGGACTCCAGTTTGTTGATGACATCCGCCGTGCAGACCGTGACAACGCTATTGATGTATACATGGGCGACGAGTACGAGGACGTTCTTCGTGAGGGCGAGTGGCAGAGAATCTTCAAGGTTAAGCCTGCTGTATTTACTGCTGAGGAGAAAAAGGCATGGCTTGCAAAGAATACAGGTGTATGTCTTGGCTCAGACGCATTCTTCCCCTTCGGTGACAATATCGAGCGTGCTAAGAAGTCAGGCGTTGAGTATATTGCAGAACCCGGCGGTTCTATCCGTGACGACAACGTTATTGATACCTGCAACAAGTACAATATCGCTATGGCATTCACAGGCATCAGACTTTTCCACCACTAATGGCTGAAAAGGGAATTGGAGTTATATGAAAAAATTTACAGCAATTATTATAGCAGCGGCTGCGCTTCTTCTGTGCAGCTGCGACATTTCAGAAAATTCTGAGTCGGAAGTATCTCCTGAGACAGAAAAGCCTTCAATTTCGGAGGAGGATAAGGTTTCCTTTGAGGAATTTCTGGCTGAAGTAGCTGAAGATGTTGAGAAAGAAAAAGAAGAAAAGGATGAAAAGGACGAAAAAGAGGAAAAGGAGGAAATCAGCCGTAAGAAATATACAACTCATGACGGCTGTTTCGAGTACTCTATCCGTGAAAGCAGCGGACTTTCTTTCATCAAGGACGAATCGGATTCCTCTGTACTTGACTATTTCAGCTTTGATGATGAAATTGTTGATATAGCGGTATCATCTTTTGAGGGCGTTAGCAATGAGCTTACTGAACTTGCTGAGTATATGTCTGAGGTGATTTCAGGTGAATACGATACTTCGGATATAGTTGAAATTGGTGAGAAAAAGGATGCTATTGTACGTGTAAAATCTTATGACAGTGACGGTAAAAACAGTGATTTCATGGAAACTACCATGCGCCGTATCGGAGATGATGTTTTCAGCGTGACAATCTGTTCCACAGATGATGATAAGGCTCATTTTGACAGATGCAGGAGAGAAGCAGATTTAATTATTGCATCTGTAAAGGCAGCTGATTAATTATCAGTTTTTGCAACTTTTTCGTGTTCTGCGGTGTATTATATATGTAGGGGTGCATAGCACCGCAGACAAATTAATGATATAAGGGGATTTTTTATTATGAACAAAAAGATTTTATCCGCAATTATGGCTTTATCTATGGCTGTATGCACATTTGCAGGCTGTTCAGACCTTGACAGCGAGGGTAATCTGAAAGAGGCTTTTAGTTATAAGACAGTAACAAAAGAGATCGGTGACAGTGTAGAATACAGCTACAAGGTGAGAAGTGATTTCAGATACGTTCCCGACCCTGATGAAATGATGGAGGAAATGTATGCTTATGATGGAGATGTGTTTTTCTGTTTTGACATGCCGGTAATGGATTATTACTTGAAAATGTCGCCTGAAGCATTTATTGAGTTTTATGACAGCGTATTCCATGAGAACGAGAATATTTCTTCGCAGATTATCAATTGTGAGGAATATGACATTGTTAAGTATGCTTATGATGAAGAAGGGAACAGATCAGTTTCTTATACAATAAGCGATGAGGACTTTCCATTAAGAGGACTTACTATAAACGTAGCTTATCCTATTGGCAAAGACGAAAATCTCATTGAGCAGCTTGTTTTTGAATGGTTTGATAATCTTGAATATACCGGCGAGAATGAACTTGATATTGTTACAAGTTATGACGGAGATGATTTTTCTTTAGACATTCCCTCTGATTTGAAGGATTACTTTGAAGTTGAATATTTTACACGCCGTCCTGCTAAACATAAAGCAACGGTAATATATCAAAGAATGAATAATCTTGCTGAAAAAACAGGCAAATTTATTGTTGAAGCATTAACTGATTCAGAATACACATCGGCAGAGGAATATCTCAATAGTGTGTGTGATAAGTATATAGATAATGATGATAGTGACAGAGTGAATACAAAAGTTCTTCAAGATGTCCAGAAGACAAAAATTATTGGATATGACGGCTATTGTGCTGAATACTCAAAAGAATTACTGGAGTTAGGAAATAACTATGTATTTATAGAATATGCTTTTGAAAAAGATGGTATGATTTACAGTATTAAAATCAAGACCATTGAGTCAGAGGAGAAGGAGCAGGTACAAGCCGACTTTGAAAAGCTGATAGATTGCATAAAAATAAAATAACCCCCATAAAAAAGGAGGAAAAACCAATGAAGAATGTACTTGTAATTGGCGGCGGCGGCCGTGAACACGCAATAATTATGAAGCTTGCAGAGAGCAAGCAGGTAGACAAGATTTACTGCGCCCCGGGCAACGGCGGTATTTCAAAATATGCTGAGTGCTTCAACGTAAGCGCAACCGATATTGACGGCGTAGTTGCTCTTGCTAAGGAGCTTAAACCCGATATGGTAGTAGTTGCTCCCGATGACCCCCTTGTTCTCGGAATGGTAGACGCATTGCAGGCAGAGGGCTTTATGACTTTCGGTCCAAAGGCAAATGCAGCTATTATCGAGGGCTCAAAGGTGTTTTCTAAGGAACTTATGAAGAAGTACAACATCCCCACAGCTTTCTATGAGGTGTTCACAGAGTCCGACAAGGCTATAGCATATCTCAAAGAGCAGAACAGCTACCCCGCAGTTATCAAAGCTGACGGTCTTGCTCTCGGAAAGGGCGTTATTATCGCTCAGAATGAGGAGGAGGCTGTTCAGGCTGTCCATGATATGATTGATGACCTGAAATTCGGTAAAAGCTCCGCAAGAATCGTTATTGAAGAATATCTCACAGGCCCTGAGGTTTCAGTTCTCTCATTCACAGACGGAAAAACTCTTGTTCCTATGATTTCCTCTATGGACCATAAGCGTGCTCTTGACGGCGATAAGGGACTTAATACAGGCGGTATGGGAACAATTTCCCCCAATCCCTGCTATACAGAGGAGCTTGCAAAGGAGTGCATGGAGAAGATTTTCATTCCCACAATGAACGCTATGAACTCCGAGGGACGTACATTCGAGGGCTGTCTCTACTTTGGACTTATGATTACTCCCAAGGGTCCTAAGGTAATCGAGTACAACTGCCGTTTTGGCGACCCTGAAACTCAGGTAGTACTCCCCATGCTTGACGCTGACCTTTACGAGATTTTCGAGGCTATCTACAATCATGAGCTTGACAAGGTTGATGTGAAGTGGCATGAGGGCGCTTGTGCCTGTGTAGTTATGGCAAGCGGCGGCTATCCTGAAAGCTATCCCAAGGGCATCGTAATGAATGGCTTTGACGATATGGGACAGGTTGAAAACTGCTTTGTATATCATGCAGGAACAAAGCTTTCTGACAGCGGCGAATTCCTCACAAACGGCGGCAGAGTTATCGGCGTAACAGCAAAGGGCGCAGATCTTTGTGCAGCTCTTGATACAGCTTATGCAGGAGTTGAGGGTATATCCTTTGACGGCGCACATTTCCGCAGAGACATCGGACAGAAGGCTCTTAACAGCTGAGAAAGAGAGTATGTATGCAGCATGAAAAACTGGTAAAGGGCATATATTTCGGACTTATCGGAAATATACTGTTTATAGCTTTCGGCGTGATATGCTGGATTTACTACAAGACTTTTGTCGGCAACGCATTTTATCCGAGAGTTCTTGAGGTTCTGGCGTATGCTGTCGAGTTCATGGGATTTGGTCTGCTGGCATATTCTGACTGGCTGCTGTGCAGAAGTATCCGTATGAGAGGAATACTTAAAATAAGCTTTACGGTGTATATTATACTTGAAGCTATTATGATGATACTGGAGCTTAATTCCTACAGAATAGAAGCTTATGAGCCGTATTCGCTGGGGCTTGCGATACTTCATGCAGTAGTATCGGGACTTGTGTGCTTTTCCTTTTTGCAGCTTGATCCCGACAATGTCAAGTGGGAATTTGCGATTGGCGTATGCTTTACGCTTATAGCGGCAGGAATGTTCGGAAATATACTTGGCATACGAATTTATTTCAGTATTATAACAAATGCAATCGGATTTGCTGTGCTTTTTGGAGCAATGAAGTTTTTCAATGACCGTGAGGAAATTGAAATCGACTGTTACGGAGATAATGCAACGGAAGCTGTTTTCTCCAGCAGCACTATTTTTGAGAACACCAAAAGCAGCTTTGAAATTATCGAAGAAACGGTTATAGAAGATCCTGATGAAGAAAAATAAGATATACAGGGGCGGATTTATCCGCCCTTTTTGTTTTCTTTTTATTAAAGTTTGTTAAAAATATGTCATTCTATTTATTAATTATAAATAATTTTATCTGTTGAAATTTGTTGAAAAGATAGAAAATAAAAATTATTTTTCAATAATCAATGGTTTTCCGTTGAAAAAAGCCCCGTTTCAGCCCCTTTATGAGAGGAGGTGTTATGCCGATGTCTGAAAAAATATCTGAAAAAAGGAGGTACAACTTCTGCTGCTGGTTTGCTGTTCTGGGAAGTGCCGAAGAAGCCGCACTCAAAGCAGGATTCCCGAAATCCTCTGCTTTCACTGACGCTGCGGAATGTCTCAAAGACAGCGAATGCCGCAAGCTGATTGCCGAAATGAGCCGTTGCCTTTCCGATGCTTCGTCTGTCAGAGCGGGTCTGAGACGACTGGCTTTCGGCAGCTGCAAGGACGCTGTTACCCTTGCCTTTGCGGATGAACTTCCGCCCCCTGATGTCATCGGAAATCTTGATCTGTTCAACGTTTCCGAAATAAAACGTGTCAAGGGCGGCGGTGTGGAAATCAAACTCTTTGACCGATTAAAGGCTCTTGAAAAGCTTTATGAGCTTGAAACAGCGCAGGATGGCAGAAATACTGCGGCATCCCTTATTGAAGCGCTGTCCGCAGCGGAGGTCGGCGGAAATGAGGATAACTAAGCTTTCAAAAAAACAGCGCCTGACCATGAACTGGTGGCTCGATCCAAGATATTCCTGTTATGATGCGGTGATATGTGACGGCGCTGTCAGAAGCGGAAAAACTATGTCAATGTCGCTGGGCTTTGCGATATGGGCGATGAGCAGCTTTGACGGAGGAGCATTTGCAGTTTGCGGTAAGACTGTGACTTCTCTCCGCAGAAATGTGATTACCCCGTTATTGCCTATGCTTCGTGAATTAGGCATGACCTGCGAGGAGAGGGTCAGCCGCAGTTATGTTGACATCAGTTTCAGCGGCAGGAAAAATCGGTTCTACTTCTTCGGCGGACGAGATGAGAGTTCAGCAGCACTTATACAGGGTATAACTCTTGCAGGTGTCTTCCTTGACGAGGTTGCGCTTATGCCTCGTTCCTTCGTGGAACAGGCTCTTGCACGATGCTCCGTGAACGGCTCAAAAATGTGGTTTAATTGTAATTCCGACAATCCTTCCCACTGGTTCTATAATGAATGGATCAGAAAGACGGAGAGCAAAAAAGCTCTGTACATCCATTTTACTATGGAGGACAATCCGTCGCTGTCTGAGGAACTGAAAAACCGCTATAAAAGGCTGTATTCCGGCTCGTTCTATGACCGCTACGTGCTGGGGAAATGGACTGCGTCAGAGGGTGTGATCTATCCCATGTTCAGCAGGGAAAAGCATATTTTCAGGGATATTCCTTCATGTGAAAGATATGTCATATCCTGCGACTACGGCACAGTTAATCCATCATCCTTCGGATTATGGGGGCTAAGCGGCGGTGTGTGGCACCGTATCAGGGAATATTACTACGATTCACGCAGAGAGGGGCAGTCGAGAACGGACGAGGAGCATTACAATGCTCTCGAAAATCTTGCAGGCAGCTGTGCTGTTGAAATGGTTATTGTTGATCCGTCAGCGGCAAGTTTTATCGAATGTATCAGGCGGCGCGGAAGATTTCACGTTGCAAAGGCTGAAAACGATGTAGTTGCAGGCATACGGCGTGTGGCGGCGGCATTGAAAGAGGGCAGGCTGAAATTTCATGAATCCTGCACTGATATTGTAAGAGAATTCACGCTGTACCGCTGGTCAGAAAAGGCAGGCACTGACGCTCCCGTTAAGGAAAATGACCATGCAATGGATGATATGCGCTATTTCGTGACAGCGATGTTAAGAGAAAATACAGATGATTTCTTTGCGCTGTCAGTGACACGATAACAAATATCAAGGAGGTAAAATGAGGTTATTCAAAAAGAAAACAACAAGGGCAGAACCTGAGATATGTCAGGCAGAACGTGAAACAGGGGCGCTGCTTACGCTTCCTAATGATGCTGCTCCTTTTGAAAAGGAATTGTATGATAGACTGAGGTTTGCCGTTCCCGTCATTGATGCGGCGATAATGAAAATTATTCGTCTTACAGGCGGATTCAGACTTATCAGCTCGGAAAAGAGGTATCAGGACAGTCTTGATAATTTCTGCGGAAGTGTTCCCGTAGGACTTCACGGAAAATCCATTAACTGCTTTGCGGATATTTTTCTGGACAGCCTGCTGACTTATGGCAGTGCTGTGGGAGAAATTGTCCTCAATCAGAACGAGAGGAAAATAGAGGGACTCTGGAACGGCGATTCAGCTGCGGTTAATGTGACACAGGGAGCGACTCCCTTTGAACGCCGATATTCCGTAAGATGTCAGGACGGCTCATACAAAACGGTACGTCATCCCGAACACATAGTATATGCATCGCTTATAGGGAGAAATTCCATACTCAGAGGTTTGCCCGCCATAAGCAGCATACTTATGAGAATATACCAGTGTATAGGGCAGAATTTTGACCGTGTGGGAAATGTGCGTTATGCCGTGACCTATAAGCCGTCAGAAGGCTCAGGGGAATTTATTCACAACAAGGAACGTGCTATGCAGATTGCGAGGGAATGGGCGGACGGCATGAATTCTGCAAAATACGGTCAGGTCAAAGACTTTGTAGCCGTTGGTGATGTGGATATTAAGGTGATAGGTGCGGAAAATCAGCTTTTTGATACGGAAGTACCTGTCCGTCAGCTCATGGAGCAGCTTGTGGCAAAGCTTTCCATACCGCCCTTTCTGCTGGGACTCAACTGGAGCTCAACGGAGCGTATGTCCTCTCAGCAGGCTGATATTCTCACCTCGGAGCTGGAATATTACCGCCGTCTGCTCACGCCTGTGCTGTGCGATATAGGCGACACTTATCTGAAATCTCAGGGCTGCGGAGGAAGATGCTCCGTAGAATGGGACAATATCAATTTACAGGACGAATCCGTTCTTGCTGAAACAAGACTTAACAACGCAAGGGCGGCAGAAATTGAAGCTAAACTGGGAAATAATAATTGATTTATGGAGGAAATGTGTATGTATAATGATGTAAGACTTGAAAAGGGTATGTATAATCTCAGCGGAAAGAGCTTTACAGCAGTGCTTGAGGAGCTTGACCCCTCCGGAGCATATATCGGCACGGAGCTGGAGTCCCTTGACGCATTTGAAAGACAGCTGAAGCGCTATAATATCAGGGTAAGCGGCGATGAGTGCGACTGTGTGGAGAAGTTCTTCACTTCAACTGATACGGCAGTGCTTTTCCCTGAATATGTCAAGAGATGTATTTCAAAGGGATTTGACGGCACGGTTCTTTCATCGGTGACAGCGGCAAAGACGGTATGTGAAAGCGGACATTATCTCGGCTGTGTGCTTGACGATTCAGCGGAATACAGCTCAACATCCCAGACAATGCAGATGCCTGCCACAATGGTGACAGAGGGTGAAACAGCAATTGTTCTTGAAAAGTACGGCAGAGTAATCAATGCATCATACGAGGCAATCAGAAAGCAGCGTCTTGATGTATTCGGAGTTATGCTCCGTGGAATCGGTGTAAAGCTGGCGGTAGCCGTAGTTAAAAAGGCTATGACAGTGCTTGCGGAGAATGCAGATTATATCAGCGTGTCATCTCTCAGCTATGATTCGCTTGCAGAGCTTTACGGCAAATTCGACTGTTTCGACATGACAACGGTAATTGCAAATCCTGCGGACGCTTCAAAGATAGCGGCAATGGAGCAGCTGTCTGATACAAAGATTTCCGCAGACGGCAAGATGATACTGCCTTTTGGCTCAGAGCTTATCAAGACATCATCACTTGCGGAGAATACGATTATCGGTATTGACAGAAACTTTGCTCTTGAATTTATTACAAGTTCGGGACTTGTTATGGAGACAGACAAGCTTATTGACAGACAGCTTGACAAGATTACAGTGTCTATAACCTGCGGATTCAGAAAAATCATGGCAGATGCAGTAAAGAAAATTGTAATTTCATAATTGTGTAATATTCTAAGATAATCGAAAAACGGTTGGGTTTCCAAAGGGCACTGCCCTTTGGCAGAGTCAAGAGACAGGGTCTCTTGCAGGGTATGGGACAGAGTCCCATGCAGAGCAAAGCTCTGCGGTGCGTTTAAGCGCTCTGCAAGGGGTGAATTTCCAAACAGTCCTGTGGACTGTTTGGATATAGGGGACGCTCTGCAAGAGAGAGCGTCCCCTATATCCCCATCTGATACTTCCACAAATAATTTCAAGGAGGAAATATGAAAAAAGAAATACTTGAAAAAATCAATAAATTTACCAGAAGGGATTTTACCGAGGAGGAGCTTTATACATTTTCGGTTATCCTCTGCGATAACGAAATAGACCGTGACGGCGAGAGATTCTCCGATGCCGCACTAAGTACCCTCAGCACCATGTTTGTGGGAAAAACAGGTATTTTCGACCATAAGCCAAGCACATCAAATCAGACAGCAAGAATATATGATACGGAAATAATCACCGATGACAGCCGTACTACAAAAAACGGCGAGGCGTACAAATATCTGAAAGCTTCAGCGTACATGGTTCGCACCGATGATAACAAAAATCTCATAGCAGAAATTGACGGCGGTATCAAAAAAGAAGTCAGCATTTCCTGTTCTGCGGCTTCAAGAATTTGTTCTGTCTGCGGCAGAGACAGGTCAAAAGGCAGCTGCGGTCATACTGTCGGCAAAAAGTACGGCGGACGTATATGCCACACGATTCTTGATAATATTTCTGATGCCTACGAATGGAGCTTTGTGGCAGTTCCTGCGCAGGTTAATGCAGGAGTTACAAAAAAATACAGCGAGGACAACAGCGGAAAAGCTCCTGCTGCGGAGATTCCCGAAACAGCTGAAATATGCCGTGAAATACGACAGCTTGCATATTTTGACGGCGGTGATGAGGGCGTTGAAAAGGCAATAAATGCAATGAAAGGTAAGGATGCTCAGGAGCTCGAAGAACTGAAAAAATCCTACAAACTGCGTTTGAAACAGCATAAAACAGAAGTTCAGCTTGCCGATGACAAGGGGGCGGAAAAGCTGTCCCAGTACAGGCTCTGAAGGGGGAATAATTTATGGATACAGGGAGAATAAAGACGCTTTTTGAACTTTTTTGCGGTGAGGAATGTTCTGCGCAGCACGAGCCTATAATTGAATTAGCAATGCTTGAAGTTGAGAAAATGCTGCACGAGAACGCAGATGCAAACGACATCAGACTGAATTATCTCTGTGCGGCAATGGCGAATCTTCGCTATTATCAGGCGTTAACCGCCTCTGACCGTTCAACATTTACATACGGCGGAAAAATGCTGGAGGACAAGGAAAAGAAGATTCTGCATTTTGCGGAGGGACTTCTCAAAGGCTATTTCAGGCTTTGCAGCGACCTTATAAAGGGCGATGAATTCATATTTATTGGAGTAACATAAGGGAACCTCTAAAAAACTCCCTCACGGCTGAATTTCTGTGACAAATATCATTTACTGCGTTGTCAAACCTTGCAATACATCAAGTATTACTGCGGTTTGCCGTCTTGTAACTGATATTTGTCATGTACGAAAGTCCGTTTGTGTTCCGGTTTTTAGAGAATCCCATAAGGAGGAAAACTATGTACGAAATGCTTTCTGAAATAAAGAAAATCATGACGGAAAACAACAACGAAAATGTATTTCTGGCTTTTGACGCTGTGCCGATTAATCAGAAAGGGAAATATTTTACCGTTCTGACTATGGAAAATTATGAGGTAAAGCCGCCGATATATTCTGAAAGAGAAATTTTCATGCCTGTCAGCGGTGAACTTTTGATTACTGTTGCGGCTCCCATGAATACGGCGGCAGAGGAGATAAATAACTATTTTAACAATAATTTTGGAGATGTGATAAATACCATAAGCGGCACAATCAATCATGTAAAGGGTATGAAAATCGAAGTTGATGAAAAAATCAACAGAATGACTCTGAAAGTGAAACTGAAAATCAGCTGCATAAAGGTAATCAGTATCAGCGGAGGTTAAGTGTATGGATTTTAAAGTAAAAAAGCCCTTTCTTGTCACTATCGGTACATTGAAGCTGTACTGTGAAAGCATGACCGTATCGGGAGAAACAACCTTGCCTGTTGCTACATCGGTTATGGGGAATACTGTGCGTATGGGCAAAACAAGACAGCCTACCCGACTTTCCTTTACAGGCAGAGTCTACAATGCAGATAACCCCATGGCTCTTGCAGGTGTGGCAGACAACATGAACGGTGTGGAAAATGTTGAAATCATTTACAAAAATTTGCGTTATATAAGATGCGTAGTGACGGGATACAAGGCAGTTGACAGCGGAAATGAATACATAGAGCTTACTGTGACAGCAGAAACTAATAATATAGCTTATCTTCTTGACGAGGTGACAGAATGATACTGAGATTCTACTGCAAGCTTTCAGACGGCAGCGAAAAGATATTCACAAACAGTCTTGGCTTTACTTTCGTAAAAGAAGCCTTTACGCCCTATACTACGCTTAATGCAAGAATAAGCGGATTGAATTTTCCTGAGGATATACAGGAAATAAAGCTGTATATTGACGGCAGATATGTTCATCACGGCATAGTTGACACGTATCGTTTATCCCGTTCAAACGGAGTGGACAAGCTTACAATAAGCGCAAGAGGATATACTGCACTGCTGACGGAAAATCAGCTGCCGCCTGCGCTGTATACGGATATGACTTTCAACAGGCTATTTGATGAATATTTTCAGCTGCCCAATATCACCCATGAAAATAACAGCGAGACAAGCTATATTTATGTCAACAAGGGTACGCCGATGTGGGACGGCGCAGCAAATCTCTGCTGGAAGCTAAAAGGCACTTATCCCTATATAAGGGGAACAAACAAGGTTATGATGAGTATGCCTGACGATGCTGTGACGAGGACATATCTTCCCGAAAGCTATATGGACTGCGGAACAGAAGTGAATACAAGGTTTATGGTCAGCCATTACAATATGGCGGATATTGACGGAAATTACAATATATTTTCAGCACAATCGCAGGAGGCAATAGATAGAAATATCATACGTCACCGACATTTTGAACTGGACAAGAGGTTTCTTTATGAGCCTTCAAGCGCCTGTGATTATCGTATAATGATGGCGGAGAGAAACTACAAGCGCAGATACATAACGGTAGTTGGCTATAACGGCGAGGACATAAACGACATACTCAATTGTGAGGGCTATGAAAATCAGCGTATAAAGGGAGTACGCATATCGGGCAGCGGAAAGGGAATATTCACAAAAATCAGTTTTTAGAATAAACTAAAAAGGGGACGCTCAGCAAGAGAGAGCGTCCCCTAAAAGAATACTTTATTGTAACTTTTTTTTGATAAACAAGGAGGCAGATATGCTGTCCGAACAAAAATTAAGCTCCCTCCGTGAAGGAGAGAGCTGCATTATAGCTGATATGGAGCAGTGGGAGATGTCTCAGCGGCTGAAAGAACTGGGATTCACCAAGGGTACGGAAATTCAATGCCTTTACCGCAGTTTTTCAGGGGACCCCACTGCCTATTATGTGAAGGGTACGGTTATTGCCCTGCGGAAAGAGGATTCCGCAAGAATAACCGTCAGCCTGTGACATCCTTATTGAAAAATTTAAGGGTATCCATTTTAATAGCCTTATGCTCAGGGCGGTCAAGAGTCGGGTCATCAGCGAGAAGTTCCTCTGCACAGCGGCGGACTTCCTCCGAAAGCATGGAAATGTCGTAAGCGGAGGCTATTTTCAGCGGCGGCAGACCATGCTGTGCGCTGCCGAAAAAATCGCCGGGTCCACGGAGATTCAAATCCTCCTGAGCTATTTTAAAGCCGTCCGTAGTAGCAGATATAATCTTCATGCGGCGGATGCAGTCCTCGTTTTTGTTGTCGGTGATGAGTATGCAGGTGCTTTCATACTGTCCTCGTCCTACTCTGCCACGGAGCTGGTGAAGCTGAGAAAGTCCGAATCTTTCGGCGTTTTCAATAATCATAACAGCAGCGTTGGGCACATCAACTCCCACTTCAACGACAGTGGTGCATATAAGTACCTGTAATTCGCCGCAGGAAAATTTTCTCATGACTTCCTCTTTTTCGGCGGCTTTCATGCGTCCATGAAGAAGTGCCGTAGAATAGCCTTTCAAAGTAGTTGCAGAGGCATTTTCCGCATAGGACTTCACGGCAAAAAGCTCGCTTTCGGAATCCTCAATCATAGGGCAGACGATATAAGCCTGTCGTCCTTCGTCAAGTCTTGCACGCAGAAAGGAAAATGCTCCCTCACGTTTTTTTCCAGTAACAGCGTAGGTTTTAACGGGGCTTCTGCCTTTGGGCAGCTGACGTATGCTTGTAACGTCAAGGTCGCCGAAGATATTCAGGGCAAGAGTACGGGGAATCGGTGTAGCTGACATTATAAGGCGATGAGGAGAATCTCCCTTTTCCGCAAGGGCAGCTCTCTGCGCCACGCCGAAGCGATGCTGTTCGTCGGTAATTACAAGACCAAGAGCCTTGTATTCAACATCTTTCTGTATAATGGCGTGAGTTCCTGTAACGAGGTTTATTTCCCCTGACAGCAGTTTTTCACGGATTTCAGCTTTTTGCTTTGCAGGAGTTGAGCCTGTAAGGAGAGCTACGTTTATGCCGAGGGGAGAGAGAAAAGCGCTGAAAGTTTTGAAGTGCTGAGCCGCAAGAATTTCCGTTGGAGCCATAACAGCGGATTGTATGCCGTTTTTGGCAGCAAAGCAGCAGGCAGCAGCGGCAACAGCTGTTTTTCCGCTGCCCACATCGCCCTGTAAAAGGCGGTTCATGGGGAATCCGCTGCAAAGGTCGGTGATTATTTCATCAACGGCAGCAGCCTGCCCCTCAGTGAGCTGAAATGGGAGGGTGTTATAAAAATCTGACATATCCACCGACTTGTCCATGACGTATGAGGTGGTTTTTTTCTTGCGGATTTTCAGCATGAGCATACCAAGCTGCAATTTCAGCAGTTCTTCAAAGGCAATGCGCCGCCTTGCAATTTCAGCGGCATTATTTGTTTCTGGGAAGTGGATATTCCGCAGTGCCCAAGCGAGGTCCGGCAGGTCGTATTTATCCCTGATATGGTCGGGAAGCGTTTCAAAGGGGGAATCTTCAAAAAGAGCAAGAGCCTGCTGCATATTAGTGCGGACTGCGTTTATGGGAAGTCCCTGAGTCAGCTTGTAGACGGGCTGAATAAGTACGGGTGAATCCGCAGGAATATAGACAGGGGAGAGAATTTCCTTTCGGGTAAAGCCTCCTGAGATTTTGCCGTACATATAGTATGTCTGTGATTCTTTCAGAGCATGGAAAGCGTACACATTATTATAGACTACAACAAGAATATCGTCCATGCCGTCAGTAGCAAGAGCATGACATATAACAAGTCCCTTTCGTATAGCTTTCGGAGGGAGTTTTTTTGTAATAGTCAGTTTAAGTACAGCGTAGGTGTCGTGTTCCGCCTGAATTACAGGGATATGAGTGCGGAAGTCCATATAATCACGGGGAATGTGATACAACAGGTCATAAGGGGTAGTAATGCCGAGTTTGCGGTATTTTTCGCCTTTAGCCTTACCAACGCCTTTCAGGTATTCGATTTCAGAAAAAAGATTAGCTGCCATGATACCCTCCTTTCAGGAATATATTTATTATATCACAAAATCAGGAATACTTCAAGCGGCGGGCAGCACCCACTGCCTGCTGCTATTGACAAAAGGGAAAAAAGATGTTAATATTATATTGATAGATGCGTGTGTGAAATAAATGGGATAATCAAGTGTTTTTCACGCAAATTCAGCATCACAGAGAGGGAATTTAAAATGAAGAAATTAACTAAAGTCCTTGCGGCTATGGCGGCAGCAGCTGCTGTAACTGTTACAGGCACATCATCCGCCATAAGCAACATCCTGACCGCACCTAATGAATCGGCAGCTGCTGTTGATACAAACAACGACGACTGGATTCATGCAAAGGGCAGCCGTCTTTATGACATGAATGGAAACGAGGTATGGCTTACAGGTGCAAACTGGTTTGGTCTTAACTGTTCCGAAAATTCACCTCACGGTCTTTATGCCTGTGATGTTGACGTTTTCCTCAAAGCAGTTGCCGACCACGGTATCAATGTAATCCGTTTCCCCATTTCTTCTGAACTTCTTCTTTCATGGATGGAGGGAACTCCTAATGAAGTAAGCTCTGTACAGGCATCCTACAATCCTCCGCAGGACGTAGTAGGCGAGGACGGTACAATTACACCTGCCGGAAAGTACGGCGACATCAACAGAGATTTCGTTCTTGAGGACGGAAAGACTCTGAAAAATTCCATGGAAATCTTTGATATTATCATGCAGAAGTGCAAGAAGTACGGTATCAAGGCATTTATCGATATTCACAGCCCTGATGCAAACAACTCAGGACATAACTATGAGCTGTGGTACGGCAAGGCAGGCATCACAACTGAGATTTGGATAGATACTCTCGTATGGCTTGCAGATAAGTACAAGAACGACGATACACTCATAGGCTACGATCTTAAAAACGAGCCTCACGGAAAGCGTGGATATACAGGTGATAAATGCCCCGACACTATCGCAAAATGGGATGATTCAACAGATGAAAACAACTGGAAGCACGCTGCGGAAACTTGTGCAAATGCAATTCTTGAAGTAAACCCCAATGCACTCATTATCATCGAGGGCGTTGAGCAGTATCCTAAGACTGACAAGGGCTTCACTTATGATACACCCGATATATGGGACGCACCTGCTGACAAATCTCCTTGGTACGGCGCATGGTGGGGAGGAAATCTCCGTGGTGTAAAGGATTATCCTGTTGTGCCTGAATCAGGTACAAGCCAGATTATCTATTCACCTCATGACTACGGAAAATCTGTTTATGCGCAGACATGGTTCGAGAAGGACTTTACAACCCAGACTCTCCTTGACGACTATTGGTACGATACATGGGCATATATCAACGATCAGGATATTGCGCCGCTTCTTATCGGTGAGTGGGGCGGTCACATGGACGGAGCTGAAAACCAGAAGTGGATGGAGCTTCTCCGTGACTACATGATCGACAACCATATTAACCACACTTTCTGGTGTCTTAACCCGAACTCAGGTGATACAGGCGGACTTCTCGGAAATGATTTCAAGACATGGGACGATGAAAAGTACGGACTTTTCGAGCCTTCACTGTGGCAGACTCAGACAAGCGGAAAATATATCGGACTTGACCATCAGGTTGCACTTGGAGTAAACGGAATTTCTCTCAATGAATTCTATGCAAATTATGCAAACAGCGAGGGAAGCAACATAGACGGCGGTACAAAGTCAAACGGTACAGTTGTAGAGCCTGAAAAGCCGGCAGCTACAACAACAAAACCCGCACCTGCTACAACAACAAAACCTACACCTACAACCACAAAGCCTGCACCTGTTGTAACAACAGTTCCTGCACCTTCAACAGACGTTGTATACGGCGATGCAAACTGTGACGGCAAGGTAACAATCGCAGATGCTACAGCAATTCTCCAGTCTATCGGCAACGCTGATGAATTTGCCCTCACAGAACAGGGTACGGCAAATGCTGACGTAGACGGTAAGGAAGGCATAACAGCAGCTGATGCACTTGCAATTCAGCAGTATGACGCAAAGCTTATAACAGCACTTCCCGTAAAATAAAAAAATTCAGGGCAGCCATTGGCTGCCCTTGATTTTTTATTCAACAGAAATAATATAGTAATATACAGGCTGACCGCCATTGACAAGCATAACTTCAATCTTGTCGCTGAGCTTTGACTGGAGCAGCTGCTGCAATGCTTCGGCATTTTCTTCGGTAACATCTGAACCATAGATAACCGTTACATAGCTTGCACCGCTTTTCACCAGCTTTTTCACAAGTTTCAAAGCAGCCTTGGAAATATCCTTTTCAGTGAAAGCAAGTTTTCCGTTATCGAGAGCAAGAATTTCTCCCTCTTTGATTGCGTGTCCTTCAAACTCGGAATCTCTTGCAGCAAAAGTGATAAGTCCCGTAGAAACCTTTTCAAAGGCTTTAGTCATATTTATGCGGTTTTCAGAGAGGTCTGCGCTTTCGTCAAACGCCATCATTGCGGCAATTCCCTGCGGAATTGTACGTGTCTGAAGAACGCATACAGTGCGGTCAGTAAGCTTTACAGCCTGTTCAGCCGCCATTATGATATTTTTATTGTTGGGAAGTACAAATACAGTTTTTGCAGGTGTGGAAAGAATCGCACGAAGAAGGTCATCGGTAGAGGGATTCATAGTCTGACCGCCCTTGACAACAACATCAGCGCCCAGATCCTCAAAAAGTGCCGAAAGACCGTGACCTGCGGCAACTGCAACGAAACCGAATTCCTTTTCAGGCTCAGCAGGAGTAAATCCAGCCTTGAGATCCTGAGCTTCCTTGATTTTTTCTTCATGCTGAATACGCATATTTTCAATCTTAGGTCTGGGGTCGTTGAGGAAAACGCCGAATTCCAGAGCCTTTTGCAGAGCATTTCCGGGATTGTCGGTATGCACATGAACCTTGATAATTTTTTCATCATCAACCACAACAACGCAGTCACCGATAGTTTCGAGATATGCACGAAGCATGAACACATCGGGACAGTCAGGATTTTTGCGGAGCATGAATTCTGTACAGTATGTATAAGTTATATCGTCATCGTATTCGCTGACAGCAGTACGGAATGAATCATCTGAGCGTTCAATTTTCTCAATAGGCTCAGCAATAGCACCGCCTGCGAAAATATCACTCATAGCTCTGATAATGATAGCAAAACCCTTTCCACCTGCGTCTACAACGCCTGCTTTTTTAAGCTGGGGAAGCATATCTGTTGTTTTTTCGAGAACAGCTTCAGCTTCATCGCAGACATCCTGCCAGAAAAGGGTATCACTGCTTGTAGAGATAGCGGATTCCTTAGCTTTTTCGGCAGCAGCCTTTGATACAGTGAGAATTGTGCCTTCAACAGGCTTCATAACAGCCTTGTAAGCGGCTTTTACGCCGAGGTCAAGAGCGTTTGCGAAATCCTCACAGCCTGCCTCGTTAAGGTCAGCAAGTCCCTTGGACATACCACGGAAAAGCAGTGAAAGAATAACTCCGGAATTTCCTCTTGCACCTCTGAGAAGTGCAGAAGCGGCAGCAGAAGCAACTTCGGAAATAGGTGTATTATCGGGAAGTCTTTTAAGCTCATCAACAGCTTTAGATATAGTCATTGACATATTTGTACCTGTATCGCCGTCGGGAACGGGGTACACATTAAGCTCATCAACTTCACGTTTTTTATTTGTAATAGTAATAGCGGCAGAAATAACAGCGTCTCTGAACAAAGCACCGTTTATCAAAGCAAACCCTCCTATGGAAAAATTATGTGCCGTTTTTGGCGGCACTTTATATTATGCATTCATATCATCAACAAAGACATTGACAGCATTTACCTGAATATCGGCAGCTTCCTCAACAGTAAAAGTAACTTTATGAGTGATACTGCTGACAGCGGCAGCTATATTAGTGCCGTAAGTGACCTTTATATGCAGATCAATGGAGATACCGCCGTTTTTATCAGCACGGACGACTACTCCCTTAGGCTTGAAAAGCTTTCCTCGTGTAAGAGAGGAGACAGCGGAACGGAAAGTACTGACGCTGCAAACGTCGGCAACACCGAAGCAGTCGCAGACGGTATGGCGTACAAGTTCGGTGATGAATTTTTCCGATACGGAGATTTTACCGATATGATTTTCAATGCTGACCATACAGCACACCCCTTTTACAAATTATTCAGCGTAAAACTGCTATACTATTATATCATAATTCCGTAAATATTACAATAGCTTTAATGACGGAATTTGCAGAAAAAGCGTTAATCCGTCACTATGCACAAAAACACGGTATCTTTAATGTTGCATTTGCCTATGGCAGGGGGATAGTATTTGTTTCCTGCTATGAGTAACATTTATAAAAATTATGCACTTCAAAATGTTATTTTTTGAAGTGCATAATAAACTGATAGTTTTCATAGTTTTAAAACATGCAATAAAAATTAACCTTTTTTGTAAAAAGGACAATCTTTAAAATAATCGCCATAATCACTATTGCATTTATTCAAATCGACACCAACTTCTGTTCGACCACTATTATTTCTTCTCGGATCGTTTCCGGGATTAGATTTAGCCATACAATAGCATTTTATATTGATAAATAACAGATTCGATTTGTCAATTACATCAGCATACGGGCATTTCATAATTACACCACCTTTCAATATGTATATACAATTAATAAACTGTATGGAAGTATTATATCATAAAACATCTTATTTGTCAATATGTATTATTTATAGCAGCTGTTTTTTTTTTTTGTACAAAAACCACAATAGCGCATATCATTAAATCGATGATAAACTGATTCAATTTGAAGAAGTTAAGTAAAAATGTGGATTTTTATTATATTAAGTGGACCGCCAAAGGCGGTCCCTACAAATTGTTTATTTTGCGCTGTTTTGCGTAGGGGCTGCCTTTGGCAGTCCGCAGTTTCGGAACGAAATTAAGGTTTTTCTACAGATTAAAGGGCGGATAAAATCCGCCCCCTTAATATTACTTATTCTTCATGTATTCATCCATAGCCGCCGCAGCTTTTTTTCCTGCGCCCATGGCAAGAATAACTGTAGCTGCACCTGTTACAGCGTCACCGCCTGCGTATACGCCTTCACGGGATGTAAGTCCGTTTTCATCAGCAATAATTCCGCCCCAGCTCTGGGCGGCAAGTCCCTCTGTAGTTGACTTTATAAGTGGGTTCGGAGATGTTCCGATTGACATAATAACGCAGTCAGCTTCGATTTCAACAAAAGCGCCCTCAATGGGTACAGGCTTTGCTCTGCCGCTTGCGTCAGGTTCGGAAAGCTCCATTTTCTGGCATATAACGCTCTTTGCCCAGCCATTTTCCGAAGCAGTGATTTCCACAGGATTTGTCAGGAATTCAAATTTGATTCCCTCCTCCTTTGTGTGTTCAATTTCCTCTGCACGGGCAGGAAGCTCCTTTTCAGTACGTCTGTAGACGATAGTTACATCAGCACCAAGTCTTTTTGCACATCTCGCAGCATCCATGGCAACATTTCCGCCGCCTACGATAACAGCCTTTGTACCTGCGTTTATAGGAGTTGTAGAATCGGATTTGTACGCTTTCATAAGATTGATTCTTGTGAGAAATTCGTTTGTAGAATATACGCCGTTGAGGTTTTCACCGGGAATATTCATGAAACGGGGCAGACCTGCACCTGAACCGATAAATACAGATTCAAAGCCTTCCTCGTCCATAAGTTCGTCAATAGAAACAGTCTTTCCCACTACGGTATTTGTTTCAATTTTAACCCCAAGAGCCTTGAGTCCCTCAATTTCACGCTGAACGATAGATTTCGGGAGTCTGAATTCGGGTATACCGTAAGAGAGAACTCCGCCTGCGACATGGAGAGCCTCGAACACAGTAACGTCATAGCCTTTTTTAGCCAAATCTCCTGCACAGGTAAGGCTTGAAGGGCCTGAACCGATAACAGCAGCCTTATGACCGTTTGAAGCAGGCTTTTCAGTACTGATTTCAGCAAGAGAATTATGTCTGTCAGCGACAAATCTTTCAAGTCTGCCGATAGCTACAGGTTCGCCCTTTGCACCTCTTACGCATTTGCTTTCGCACTGAGTTTCCTGCGGACATACTCTGCCGCAAACAGCAGGGAGAGAACTTGATTTAGTAATAATTTTATATGCTTCCTCAAATCTTCCCTCAGCCACTTCTGCGATAAAAGCAGGAATGTCAATCTGAACAGGGCAGCCTGTTACGCAGGGCTTGTTTTTACAGTTAAGACAGCGTTTAGCCTCATCTATAGCCTGTTCCTCCGTATAGCCGAGAGCAACCTCGGAGAAGTTTTTTATGCGTTCTTCGGGAGACTGCGCAGGCATTTTATTTTTTTCTAAAGACATATTAGCCATTTTACTTTACCCCCTTGAAAAGATTGCAGGTATCTTCATGCGCCTTGCGTTCAAAAGCCTTATAGCTTGAACTTCTTGCCATAGCCTCGTCAAAGTCGATGAGATGACCGTCAAATTCAGGGCCGTCAATACAGGCAAATTTTGTTTTTCCGCCCACAGTAAGACGGCATCCGCCGCACATACCTGTTCCGTCAATCATAACGGGATTCATAGAGGCAACAGTAGGAATATTATATTCCTTAGTAAGCTGACAGACGAATTTCATCATAATGAGAGGGCCGATAGTAATAACCCTGTCGTATTTTTCGCCGCTTTCAACAAGCTTTCTGAGAGCATCAGTAACAAGTCCCTTTTCGCCTGCTGAACCGTCATCAGACATGAGCATGAATCTGGAAGAAGCCGTTCTGAACTCATCTTCAAGGATAACCAGATCCTTATTTCTGAAACCGACGATAGAGTGAACTTCAACGCCCATTTCATGAAGTTTTTTTGCAACGGGAAAGGCAATAGCACATCCTACGCCGCCGCCTATAACAGCAACTTTTTTCAGACCTTCAGTTTCGGTAGCCTTACCGAGGGGACCTACAAAGTCGTGCAGACAATCGCCCTTGTTGAGGCGGTTGAGTTTTTCGGTAGTAGCGCCGACAATCTGAAAAATAATAGTAACAGAGCCTTCGCTGCGGTCATAATCCGCTATAGTAAGGGGAATACGTTCTCCCTCGCTGTCCGTTCTCAGAATGATAAACTGCCCCGGTTCTGCTTTTTTAGCAACTCTGGGAGCTTTAATCTTCATAAGAGTGACGAATGGGTTGAGGTTTTTCTTTTCGAGAATTTCAAACATATCTCATATCATCCTTTGTTCTAAGTATATATTAGCGTCGCCTTTGACGTAATATCATAGGGAATACCTACATTTTATCCTTTTCGGTAATGGGGCGGATTACCTTGCAGGGATTACCTGCCGCTACAACACCGGAGGGTATATCTTCAGTGACTACAGAGCCGCCGCCGATAACGGTATTATCACCGATAGTAACGCCGGGCATAATGCAGACGCTTCCGCCAATCCAGACGTTATTGCCGATTTTAATGGGCTTTGCAAATTCAAGACCGCTGTTTCTCTGTTCAGCGTCAAGGGGATGACCTGCCGTGTAGAAACCGCAGTTAGGGCCTACAAAAACATTATCACCGATAATAACCTCAGCGCAGTCGAGAATAACGAGGTTGTGGTTTGCGTAGAAATTGTCGCCTATGATGATGTTGTAGCCGTAGTCGCAGAAAAAGTTTGCTTCAATCCATGAATTTTCACCTCTGAGAGCGAGAAGTCTGTCAAGCACACGTTCTTTTTTCTGGTAGTCGTTGTAGGTGATAGCGTTGTACTCTGCGCAGAGCTTTTTAGCGTTAACTCTTTCTGTAGTAAGCTCCTTGTCGTTGCCGTTGTAAAGCTCACCTGCCTGTTGTTTTTCTTTTTCGGTCATTTTAAACCCTCCTTAAATTTAATTATGAATTATGAATTAAGAATTAAGATTTGTCGCCTTAATCCCTAATTTGTTACGTTGATTGTGCGGTCAGACATTAACCTAATAAGTAGTGATAATTGCTGACAATAAAGACAGTAATGCCTATAAAGATAGTCATCATAATTATTAAAGCAATAGCAGGTATTGTTTTTAATATCTGCCATAAATCTTTTCTGTACCGTTTCACATCATAAAATTCCTGAGGATTTTCAGGATTTATGAGGATTTCGCGGCTTTCGCCCTCCTCAGTACCTATTATACCATAGTAATTATCACATAGAGTATATTTTGTGCCGTAATAATCAAGCTCATATATGGGGCTGAATAGCGTATAAACAATTCTTATTCTATAGCTTGTTCTGTAATTTAATCCACTTCCTTTGCGTCTTACAACTATGTTACAGTACGGAATAACTTCAATTTTTTCTTTTAATAAGTCATCTCTGTCCCTCTGATTTGGATTGATACATATTGCAGTTA
>JAFXAJ010000045.1 GCA_017517145.1 Ruminococcus sp. | reverse complement strand
CACAAGTTCACGGGGAATTGTAAATCTGCGGAATACACCCACGATATATTTATTCTTTTCGGGTTTTGCATGAGTCCACGCAATAACCACAAGTGCTTCAATAAATTTTGCCGCAACTGTAGCAATTGCCGCACCCTTTACCCCCATTTCCGGAAAACCGAATTTTCCGAAAATAAGGGCATAATCAAGAAAGACATTGAATACTACAGCCGCCATTGAGCTTATCATGGGTATACGTGTTTCTCCGCACTCACGAACAACGCTGGAATATGCCTGTCCTATACCGAAAGGAAGAAGTCCTAAGAGCATATACATCATGTATTCCTTGCCGTATTTCATTGTAGCGGCAATTCTTTCAGGAGCGTCCTCCTTGCTTATAAAAATGCTGATAAGGGGGTCACTGAAAAATCCGAATATAACCGCACCAAGAGCAACAATGAGCGATACAGCTATAAGGCGGTATCTCACAGTAAATTTCTGTCCTTCGTGGTCGCCCTTGCCGAAATACTGAGCACCGAATATGCTCGGTCCTGCAACAGCGCCGAATACAGTGATATTGAATACAAAAATGTACTGATTGACGATAGATACGCCATTCATCTGCTCTGTGCCGACGCTGCCTACCATTATATTATCAATAAGGCTGACAAGATTTGTCACAAGATTCTGGAGAATCATCGGAATAACCATAAACAGCACATTTTTATAGAACTGCTTGTCACCGATATATTTTCCCTTGAATTTTCTTAACATATTATACCTCCGCATTTCTTTTCGCCTAAAGATTATAACACTATATTTCGGGATTGTCAAGTCTTTCAGCTATCAGATTTTAGCCGTCATCAAATAAAAAGCCTGAGATTTACAACCTCAGGCTTCTTTGAATATCATCTTATGTGTTTGGATTTGCAAGTTCTGATAAACCATACAATAACCATTAATGCAATTATTGCAGCTATTACAAACATAGCTGACGCCCCGAAAATTCTTCCGTTCTTTAAGCTGTTCACACCAAGCATTATAAAAACGCCGATTATTGCGGCATAGAACGAGAAGAATACAAGAAGCAGAAATATTCTCAAAAGCAAAGGTACTTTTCTGCTTGTACCTGCTTCAAGAGTACCCTCTAAAATCAGACTCATAATAAATTCAATTAACATGATACACCCCAAAAATATATTAATCCCTGAATAAAGGCGGAAGCAAGCTTCCGCCTTTAATATCATTTATTTTACATCAGGCTCAAGAACGGCATAATTTCCGTCTGTACGCTTATACACTACATTGATTGCACCTGTCTTTGCATTGAGGAACATGAAGAATGTGTGGCTGAGAAGATTCATCTGGAGAATTGCCTCCTCTACGTCCATAGGACGAAGCTCAAACTTCTTTTCCTTGATGACATTATAATCGGAAACCTCCTCAACAGGCTCTGCAAATGCCTCCTTGAAAGCAGTATCCTTCAGTTTCTTTTCAATCTTTGTCTTGTTCTTGCGAATCTGTCTGATAATCTTATCAATTGCATCATCAAGAGCATCATTCTTATCAATAGCTGTACGCTCCGCACGATAGATAACGCTGTTATATTTAACCGTAAGCTCAACTGTTATCTGATTTTTTACTTCTGAAAGTACAATCTTTGCATCAGCCTCATCTCCGAAAAACTTACTGAGTTTCGAATCGAGTCTTGCTTCTGCGTATTCTGTGAAATTCTGCGGAATCTGCATTTTCTTTGCTGTAATAGTTGTTTTCATATATAGTAATCCTCCTTTGAGTTCTCTATCGGTATTATATCCGACTGAAAACTGACTTATGATATGGAATGTCCTTCCATAGTTATATTATACCATAAAAAAATTACTTTTACAACACTATTTTGTTAAATTTGTATGATTTGTATAAACAAAGATTGATTATTTGTTAAATTTGACGTTTCCTCAAAAAAGTCTTTTAGCTGAGGGCATTAAGCATTGTTGTTACAATATTTTCCGCAACAGCAGCTGTACTATACTTATTTTCCAGCACTACACAGAAAGCAATAGGAAAATCTGAATCATCAACAAATCCCACAAGAAGGGCATTTTCCTCTGCACCATGCTTAACCTGAGCTGTACCGGATTTGATTCCGACTGTATAACCGGGTATAGAATTTGCATAGTGATTTGCACCATTAGTAAGAAGAATCTGCTTTACAGATGATGCAGTTTCCTTTGAAAACAGCTGTCCGCTGAAATTCTTCTTTGCCTTTTCTGTTACATTTCCGTCAACATCAGTCACTTTATTTATAAGGAAAGGCATTGTCATTTTTCCTGATTCATTGGCAATTGCACTCTGCCACATCATAAGCTGTATTGGACTTGCCATTGTTTCACCCTGTCCTATACATCCCCATTGTGTGGAAAAATCAGAAGAATCTGTAAGCGTAGTAGAGGCTTTTTCGCACTGTACGCCGTCTATATCGAAATACTGCAGCTCTGCTTCGGTTTTGTCATCGCTTACGGCATATCCAAGCTTTGTATACATACGCTTTATTTCATCCAACGGAAGATCAGGGTCTTCTACAAGCTGAGCGAAAAAGGGATTACAGCTGTTTTCCACAGCTTTCTGAATCTCCTGAGAACCATGTCCCCACTGATTATGACAGTCAATTTTTCCGTCAGAACCGTTGATGTAATATCCTTCACAGCTGTAGCTTTTGGCAAACAGACCGTCACATCCCAGTATTTCCATAGCTGAAATAACCGTGGAAACCTTCTGTGTTGAGCCGGGAACAGTGCGATAAAGTGCCTTCGACATCAGAGTTCCCGATTTCATATTAGCTATCCCCTCATAGCCGTTACGAGGGTCAATATTAGGCAGACTTGTGCAGACAAGTATTTCTCCTGTCTTGTAATTGTAAGCAACAGCACAGCCGTCAGCGCCCATAAACGCATCATATACAGCACGGTTTGCCTTGTGGTCAAGAGTGGTATATATAGCAGCCTTGCCGTTTTTATTATCAATTCCGCCGTTAAAGCTGTAATTGCTGAGTTTATCTATATTCTGAGCAACAAGAGTGTTTTCCATCTGTCCCTTATCGTCGCCTATGAGATTTCCCACATCTATAAGATGATTATATGGAAGTTCCTCTTTTCCTGTTCCGTCAAAGAGAATGTCCTTGTTCCTGTCGTAAACCTTGCCAAGACGGTAGTTATCGGAATGTGTGATATAAAAAGGAGCGTCCTTGTATATCCTTGCTGTCAGAATTCCCATACCTGCTATAAACAGAAGCAGAAATACAGTTATGACAAGCTGACATCTTTTTATACTTTTCATGCCGTCCTCCTTTTCTTCCCAGAGGATGATTTTTTCTGCTTAGCGGAGGGATTTTTAAATACCGGCGACTGTGCCGCTACCAACATTCCCGTCATAATTCCGCTTGTTACCATAGAGCTTCCGCCTGCGGAGATAAAAGGCAGAGTAACTCCAGTAAAAGGTATCATATTACATGAACCGAATATATTAAGCGCCATCTGCATGGTAAATGCAGCGCATACTCCTGCACACATTGTACCGTGATAATAGGAACGAGGAGGATTCACAAGAGGCATTGCAATCATGAGTATAAGTACAATTACTGTCATTATTGCAAAGAGAAGTCCCCATTCCTCGCTTATAGTAGCAAATACTATATCGCTTTCGTAGGCGAATATTTCATGGAGAAAACCCTTTCCGGGGCCTTTTCCCAGCCATCCGCCTTCTGCTATGGCAATAAGAGCCTTCGTCTGCTGATAGCCGTTTGCATCAGGGTCGCTCCATATATCAGCAAAAATTCTGTCCTTTACATAAGCAGGAGCAAGAATTATTGCGACAATTCCCAGAATACCCACGACAGAACCTGCTATAATAAGGGTTTTCCTTGAAAATTTAGCCTTTGGGTAACATATACGCAGGAAAAAGCAGGAAGCATAAATAGCGGCAAAGGTTGGAATACTTCCAAGATCTCTGCACCACCACTGAAATACTATTACAAAAGCAACAATACCAAAAATTATAACATTGTCGTATACTATGTTCAAGCCATGTACTTCATGCTTGTTCATCTGCTCTGCAATTGACGTAGCACAAGCAAGTACAAGAAGCGGCTTTATAAATTCCGAAGGTTGTATGGACATGAAGCCTAAATCTATCCACATACTTCTGTCCCCTGTAAACAACAATATCACTACTAAAAGTATGCCTATTCCTGCCCACAGGAATTTCTTTTTTGTCTGAATCCAACGGTGATTCCTGCACAGAACATATCCGATTCTGCACGATACAAGAGCTGCAATACAGGTTATGAAATGTTTTGTATCAAGATGTACTCCGCCGAAGCATGACTGGAATATCACACTCATATTCAGTATGAACAGAAGCATGAAATCAACCGCATAGGTACGCTGTTTAAAGAACGGCATTATTATGAAATATACTGCATCAAGTCCTATAACAGCAACACAAAGAGCAATAATATCATTTATACTGTCGTATTTTCCGTTGGTGTAAACGTTGAAAAGCATCGCACCATGAGAAACAGCCACAAACACACATGACAGAAAATAAAAAAAAGGATTACTCATCAGTTTTTCCTCCTTTTTCTGAAAATCAGCCGTTTGCTGCCAAGTGTTATAACATCGTTTTCATAAAGTCTTGTATGCTGCACAGGAACACCGTTGACGAATATACCCGATTTTGAACCTATATCAGTAATCATCCACTTTCCGTCAGTAACATTCAGCATAGCATGGTATCTTGAAACAGACATATCCTGAAGCCGTATATCAGCGGAGGCGTGTCTGCCTATAAGTATTTCGTCACATTCCAGATTATAGATACGGCTTTCATCTGTAAGCTCCATATCAGAAGTAATTTTTCCCCAGACTTTTTTTCCCGAATGTTTTTCACTGTATGACGCAAATATTATAATCAGTGCTGTTATATCAATCAAGGCAGCAGCTGCAGCGCATATAGCTAAATCCATAATATCATCTCCATATTCATTACTTTGCTGTATAACCACTGTACAGCAATATAATTATAACACACAGAGGTATATTTTTCAATAGATGTACTTTTTTGTAATAATTCTTAACTCTTTTGTTTTATCCGGTACTTGATTCCCACAGAAAAATATGGTATAATTATAATCGGAAAGAAAGGAGCAATTTATATGAATAAAAAAAAGCTGCTTGCACTTATTGAAGGTTCATTTGTTATAGCACTGGGGATTGTACTCAGCTATGTTATTATATTCAAGCTGCCATGGGGAGGCTCGGTTACACTGCTAAGCATGCTTCCTGCTGCAATGTACAGCATAAAACATGGAGTGAAAAAAGGTATTGCCATAGCCTTTGTCTTTTCACTTTTCCAGCTATTACAGGGAATCGGTGACGGACTTTTTGCATGGGGACTTACTCCGATAATGCTCATAGCCTGCATATTCCTTGATTATATTGCCGCATTTACTTTAATAGGATTTTCAGGTATATTCAGAAATAAAGGTATTAAAGGCTGGATTATCGGCACTGCCTGTTCTCTTTTCATGAGATTTATATGCCATTTTATAAGCGGAGTTGTTATTTTTCACAGCATCGGAAAACTCTGGGACGGTTTTTCCACGGATAACACATATATTTACAGTCTGCTGTACAACGGCTGCTACATGCTGCCTGAGATAACATTCACCTGCATTGGCGCTGTAATAATGTTCCGTGTACCTGTTATAAAAAAGCTGATATTCACAACTGCACCGCAGAGATAAAAAACACCGCACGACTTGTGCGGTTCAGTCTGTCGAAAAAGTTAAAGAAAGATATTTTTTAAGGGGACTCTCTCTCTTGCAGAGCGTCCCCTCTTTTCAAACAGTCCAGCATACTGTTTGAAAATTCACCCCTTGCAGGGCGCTTGAACGGTATGCGGGACGCTGTCCCACACCCTGCCAGAGGCTTTACTCGCCTGTCGGCTCAGACATTGCTTCTGCTTCGCAGAGGTGTCCACTGGACACCCGCAACCTTTGGAATCCCACCCTAATTGGGCTATTATTGTTTTTCGACACGCTCCACCGCACGACTTGTGCGGTTTTTTGACGTTTTTTAACAAAATGTAAATTTTCTTCCTTTTTTCATAAAAAGTCGAAAACGCTATTGAAATTTTATGTACACCATGTTATAATAAAAGTATAATAGCCAATTTTTTCGGAAGGGAGTGTCCGCAATGTATGAAAACACTAACGAAATCAATAACCTAAGATTAAAACTTGATGCTTCGGAACATATCCATCAGCTGACAAAAAAACTCAGCAGCACTAAAGATTTCAATAATACTATTAATGAAATCCTTGCCGAATTAGGAATTTTCCTGAACGCTGACAATA
This sequence comes from Ruminococcus sp., assembly GCA_017517145.1. Classification (GTDB taxonomy): domain Bacteria; phylum Bacillota; class Clostridia; order Oscillospirales; family Ruminococcaceae; genus Ruminococcus. The sequence continues at coordinate 5,938 of JAFXAJ010000045.1, read as the reverse complement.
CTTTCATATTTGAATTAAAAGACAATAAATTTTCCATTACTCATGAATGGTGCAAAAACGGTATCCCCACAAAAAAGCACCTGTATCAGGACATTCCTACAGATGAGTTTTCAGCACTGCATAGTATGCTTGAAAACAACGACTGTATTACACTCACTATTGATAATTTCGAATACCTCAGAAAAAATAATATTCCCTTGTGCTTGATTACAGGAATTGCCTTTGAAAATGAAATTATAGGTTTTATCGGTATTGAAAATCCTTCGAAAGAATATATAAGCGCAATCTCAGACTATATCAGCAGTCTTGGCGCATATATAGGCGTTTCTATGGTCAGAACCGTTGAACATCAATGCCTGAAGCGCAACAATCTTAAACTCCGTGACAGCCGTGACATGAATTATGAACTTCTCAATGCTGTAAACTGCGGCGTTTTTGCATATTCTCTCCCTGACTATAGAATTTTCAACCTTAATAAAGAAGCTCGCCGCATCATTGAATGTTCCGATGACGAAGATATAAAAACTGCATTTAAACGCTTTTACACTAAAATGATTCATCCAGAGGACAGGACAAAAGTCATTTCAGACAATAATTCTCTCGAAAAGAACGGCGGTGAAATCACTCATTCCTATCGCATCAATGGCAAAAACGGCACAAAATACGTTAAATCCGTCACAAAACGTCTGAAATTTGCCAACGGTCAGAGCTATATTCTTGCAAGTATTCAGGATATTACAAAACAGCAGAAGCTTATGGATTCACTGAAAAAAGAGAGAAAAAACTGCCGTGAAGCCCTTATGAATAACTGTCAGTTCAGCTTTTTCTTTGATATAACTGAAGGTTTGGTTCATCAGGAATTTGTAACTGCACAGGAAATTGACATTGTCAGCAGTCTTGGTCTTTCAATGCCTGTAAATTTCGATGTTCTCGTTAAAAGCTTCATTGAAAAAAATAATATAAAGTTCCCTGATAAAGGTATGGAAAAATATTTTTCCATCAAAGGTCTCAAAGACGCTTTCAGAAAGGGAAGAACTAATGTGGTTGCTGAATTCTACACTCCTGCAACCGATACATATACACAGACAAACGCACTTATTTCAGAAGATGATGAAACAAAACATCTCAATGTTTTCATTATCGGTACAGATATTACCAAATCCAGAAAAAAATATGAGGAAAAACGCAAAGAACTTATCAGCCGTAATGAAGATTTAAGCCAAATTACTGATGAAATGACTGAACTTCTTGGCTGCGGTATTTTCTCTTATTCACTCCCCGAAAGAACGATTCTTGTCTTTAATCAGGAAGCAAGACAAATGCTTGACGCTGATGATATTGTCGTTGGAAAATCCAGATTCAATATTATGACAAAAGTTATTCAAGACGATTTCGATACCATAAGAGAAGCTGTAAAGGAATTGAAACAACCGGGAGATTCAACTCAGTTTATCTTCCATACATTAAAGAAAGACGGCAATATTACTACATTGAAATGTTCTACAAAGCTGCTCAGCTTTTCAGACGGTAATAATTATATCCTTAGTTCAATATACGATATTACCAAACAGGAGTCCATTGAAAAACACCTCGAAAATGAACGAAAACAATATCTCAATGCCCTTTCTATCAATAGCGTTGCTATGTTCTCTGTAGATCTTACAGAAGGTTTTCTTAACGAGGAAATTATAACGAAAAAAGGCGAAAATATTACAAAAGAACTCAATCTCAAGCTGCCTGTATCATACGATGACCTTGCAAGGAAATGGTTCAGCAATACTCGTATAAAAACGGAAAATCACGATTTTCAGCTGCTTAAAAGCCGCCACAAACTTATTACAGCTTTCAAAAGAGGTACTTCTGTAATCGACCTTAACTACAGCGTTCCGGAAATGCATAGATATATTCATCTCCTTGTTGTAATATTTAAGGTTAACGACCATATCAATGCTAATTTCATTATGTATGATACCAGCGAGAAAATTAAAAAAGAGAAAAAATACTACGAAATTTTCAATTCCGCCGCTAAGATATGTACTGCAATTTATCGCTTTGAACTTACAAATGATGTATACACCACTGTTAAATCATTGGAATCTATGGCAAATATTTCAGATAATCCCCGCAGTCTTTCTCTTTTCATACAGAAACTTGCAGATAATATTGTGACTGAACAGGAAAAAACAGCTTTTTCTCAATTTCTTTCAGCTGACAATATCAGACACCGTCTTAGTTCTTCCGATTGTATTACTGCTGAATTTGCATCTCCAAATTCCAAAAAGTACAGAATTAATCTTGTAGCTGCTGAACGTGACGATTCGGGCAATGCAAAAACAGTAATGTTTTTCGCTTATGACGCAGGATAAACCAAACTCCGCACTGACTTTTGTTGGTGCGGAATTATTATGTCACCGCTTTTATTCTCACTTGACAAATAATGTAAAATATTGTATAATATTAATAAATATTTCGGAGATATTATTATAGGTAAGAAAAATACAGGGGTTCTCTACATAAATAGACCCAAAAGGGTTATCATATCTTTGAAAGACTTGTACTCCTTTTGAGAATCCTCAATGGCAGCTTCATTTTTATGGCTGCCAAAAGCTATGAAGGTACGGATTTTTCTCTATATCATACTCTCCTCGATAAAATCAGCCTCCGTGGAGTTGAAATTTCTGTCAACTATACCATATTTGAAATACTTGAGGAGTTTCCATGATGTATTCGTTGCGGAATATGGTCCGGATTGTAATGAGTATTACAGAAATTTACAATAGAGATTCCCAATACATTGCCGAAATCGGCTGAAAGGCAGAATATGAAAACTGATACAAGAAAAGTAGTTCTGATAGGTACAGGAATGGTAGGCATGAGCTTTGCATACGCCCTCGTCAATCAGGGTGGTATCTGCAATGAACTTGTTCTCATTGATATTAATAAAGAACGTGCTATGGGCGAAGCTATGGACCTCAATCACGGTCTTGTTTTCGGTAAGTCAAACATGAAAATCTATGCAGGCGAATATTCCGACTGCAAGGACGCTGATATTGTTGTTATCGCAGCAGGTGTCGCACAGAAAGAGGGAGAATCCCGTCTTGACCTCCTCCAGCGTAATGCGGCAGTATTCCGTTCTATCATCACTCCTGTTGTAAAATCGGGATTCGACGGCATTTTCCTCGTTGCCACAAATCCTGTAGATATTATGACACGTGTTACCTACGAACTTTCACGCTTTGGTGCAGCAAAGGTTATTGGTACAGGAACTTCTCTTGATACTGCCCGCCTGAGGTATCTTCTGGGCGATTACTTCATGGTTGACCCTAAAAATATCCATGCTTATGTAATTGGTGAACACGGCGACAGCGAATTTGCACCGCTTTCTCAGATGATGCTTGCCACTAAGCACGTTACAGAAATTCTTGAAAATAAATGCAACGGCTACTGCCATGAAGATATGAAAAAAATTGAGGAGCAGGTACGCACTGCCGCATATAAAATTATCGAGGCTAAAAATGCTACTTATTACGGCATTGGTATGGCTATGACACGTATTGTCAAAGCTATTCTTGGTGATGAAAACAGCGTTATTACTGTTTCCGCAAAGCTATGCGGAGAATATGACAGCAGAAACGTTTTTATCGGCGTTCCCTGCATTATCGGCAGAAACGGCGTTAAAGAAATTATAGAGCTTTCCCTTTCCGATGAAGAAAAAGAAAGCTTCAGAAATTCCGTCGATGTCCTTGAAAAAGGATTTGAAGGAGTTATATAAGAGGTTCTCTAAAAACCGGAACACGAGATGAATTTCGTAAATGACGAATATTATTTACAAGACGACAAACCGCAGTAATACTTGATGTATTGCAAGGTTTGTCAACACTGTAAATGATTTTTGTCAAAGAAATTCAGCCGTGAGGGAGGTTTTTAGGGTTTCCTATAACATATTTTATTATTGGGGGTATTATTATGAAATTCATTAAACTAATGGCTGCTGCGACAGCTATGTCCGTACTCAGCGGCTGCTCTGTACTCAGTAGTATCACGGACAATCTCGTTCCGACAAACGAAATTGAACCGCCCGTTGCACCGGTGGCGAATGAAATGCCTAATATTCAGTGCGTAAGAGACGAGGTTCAGGGTTGGGACTGGTACGAAATGCTGTGTCTCAATCTTCAGATTGGAGAAAGAAAAACTATTGTCCATGATAAAGTGAGAAATGATGATATAAAGAAAGTTCTCGCTCAGATTGATACCGACTATCCGCAGATTTTCTGGATTGGCAATTCCTATTCCTCAGAAGTTGCTACAGACGGTTCTGCTGTCCGTATCGCCTGTATGGACGGCGTTGAAAAAGAAGATATTCCCGGAATGATTGAGGAGGTATATGCCGCCGCTGAAAAAATCATTGAAGAAATCCCTGAAAACAGCAGTGATTATGAAAAAGTTCTTTTTGTTCATGACTACATTGTCAACAGCACTGAATATGACTATGTAGGCGCTATGAAAAGCGGAAAGGATATTTGTCACACTGTATATGGCTGCCTGATTAACGGTGAAGCTGTTTGCAGCGGATATGCAGCTGCATTCCAGCTTATCATGAATATGCTTGGCATTGAATGTGGTACTTGCACAGGCTCAAATCATGCATGGAACTATGTAAAAATTGACGGAGAATACTACTGGATTGATACAACATGGGATGACAACATAAAAAACAACGTCAATCACACTTATTTTATGATTACTACAGAACAGCTTCTGAATACACGTACATTCGACACGATTCAAGGATATGTTCCTGAGTGTGATTCCATGGAATATAATTATTTCGTTCAGAACGGCGGATATTTTGAAACTTACGATGAAGATGCAATTCTCTCATATATAAGCGAAAATGCCGATAACGACGTATGCGAACTCATGTTCGGCAGCTTTGAAGTATACGAAGAAGCCCTTAACAATCTCATCGGCAAATCTAAAGTGCGTAAAGCTGAAGGCGTGGATAACAGTGAATTCTCCTATTCCCGTGAGGATGAAATGTTTACTTTGAGCATAGTTTTCTGACAAAGACTTTCAGGAGCAAAAATGAGATACATACCATTTCTGACTATTGCAGCCGCAGCCATATTTTTAAGCGGCTGTGATACAATGGCTACAGAATATAATCCTACAACCGACAATCACGAAGAAATTTACGTTTCAAAAGATGAAATCTACAGTAAATTTCTTGAAAATTTTGAAAAAGGTTCTGTTTCTATTGGATTTGATGCACCTGTAGACAACAATGATGTTTCAAGTGTAATAAAAGAAATAAAAAATAAATATCCGGAATATTTCTGGATTGACACATCTGTAACTGTTTTCAGCGAATCAAAAGGGCATACAACCTGCAAATTTAATATTATAAACGATTATACCGCTGATGAACTTCTGACAATGACTAACGAACTGCAAGCAGCAGCGGAAAATATAATTTCTGCAATGCCCGCCGGTTTAGACGATTACGGAAAAGCTCTCTATGTCCATGACGCTATAGCTGAAAATACAATCTATGACACTTCAAAAATTGGTATTGAAGATATAGGCTTATGGGATACCGCTTACGGCTGTCTTGTTGAAGGAAAAGCCGTTTGCAGCGGATATTCATACGGTTTCCAGTACATAATGAATCAGCTTGACATTGAATGTGGCGTTATTTCGGGAAAATCTATTAAAAATTCTTCGTATGACACAAATTCCGGCGATGATACGATAGGTCATGCATGGAATTATGTTAAAATAAACGGCAGAAATTACTGGGTTGATGTAACTTGGGATGACATTGATGATACTTATGATACAGAAGCTGATTCCGTTCATACATTTTTTCTTGTAAATGATGAACGGCTGCTTCAGACAAGGACAATTGATTCAGACCAGAATTATGTGCCTGCCTGCT
>JAFXAJ010000044.1 GCA_017517145.1 Ruminococcus sp. | reverse complement strand
CAGTGAAGGATGAAAAAATCGTAGATACGGAAAAAAATGAAATAGAAGAAATTCTCAGAAAAAAAATGAACGAACTTTCAGACTCTGTTGACTGCTTTGACAGAATTTCCGAAAGGGTATTTGCAGAAAACAAATTTGATTTATCTGATGAGGGTGATGTAGTTTCCGATGTGGAAAATATAACAGGGAAATCCCGTGCACCCCGTATAATCAAATGGGTGGCGGCAGCAGCAGCAGCGGCAGCCGCAGTTGCTGTAATACCTCAGACCAGCATAGGCAGACATATATTCTTCAATTTACGTAACAGTACGCAGAATGACGTTTTTACGGAAATTATTGAAGAGCTTGACAGAGAGCTTGAAAAAAACGGTGACAATTACAGTTATAGTGATGTACCGCTGGATTATTACATTGAAAACGACATACTTGTCACACCGCTTTTCTGTTGCCCTTTCGAGGAATGTGACAGAGAAGATGCAAATGTAAGAATCTTTACCAAGCAGATTGACGGAATTAAAACGACGCAGGTGTATGCAGTTCTGTACAGCGGAACATACACGGAGAATAACTTTATAGCAGCGGCAGAATCAAAACACAAATTTACACCTAAGGAAATGGCAGCAGAGTATGACAGAGAATATTCTTTTCTTAATTCAGCGGAAACGGCTGTGGAAGTATATTTCAGTACCGACGAAACGGGGATGATTAAGGACAGCAATGGAAGTGACGTATCAGCAGCCTCTTTCATCAACAGCACAATAGTAAAGAGTGAACAGGGCATAAAGAAAATATCTTCTGAAATAATTATCGGTCACAGTGGCGATTCGGAATATTTCTGGGATATGCTGACGTATAACGGCGAAACGGAAAATATATCCCGTGATGAAATGTGGAAAAATTCTGTGTATTTCAATGGTAATATATCATTCCCGAAGGAGTCCGGCTCACGCTTTATCAGAACGGATATATTCAGCAGTCTTGCAGAAACAGAAGCAAAAGCAGAAGATTTCAGCTTTGTTTATCCTTATGTGACCGGAGAGCAGCTCCCCGACTTTTCAGAGGATATGTTCACGGTCTCAGAAGATGAAGTGAGCAGTTTTTTCAGCAGTATTCCTGTACCTGTTGATAATGAAGCTTTATTGACATTGAAAGTTTATATTCCGACTTCAATATTTGATGAGGACGACAACATTGGAATAAGAGCTTATTATGACAAAAACGGTACAAAGACGATTTATTTTAAAGATGATGTGCTTATGTCAGAAACAGCAAAGGAATTAATTCTGAATGAACGTATCGGAGAAATGTCATCTCTCGAAGCTGAGGCTTATCAAAAAATAAGAGAGCAGGAGAGGCTTGCAGAGGAGGAATACAAAAACCTTCTCAAAGATTCTGAACAGAAATAAAGTGACATTATGTTTCATCGCATGGGACGAAAGTCCTGTGCGATGATTTTTTTGAAAACAGCATAGAAAAATTACGATGGGGGATTCTTTAAAAATTCCCTCAATATGGTTGAGCAAACAGTTTTGAAATTATAAAATTAATTTATGATACTTTTTATTGTTTTGTGTTATTTTGCTGGACAATTTAATAAATGTGTGGTATAATACATAAAAAAAGGAGTGCCGTATATGTCTGGTATTCGTGAAAATAATGTTATATCCCATTTTTTCAGTCATCGTGAAGAAAATTTTGAGTATGCATCGTTTGACAAGAAAATGGCATTTTATGAGAGTATCTGTTCAGGGAATATGGAGCTTGTAAAAATGTTTTCCGAACCGCTGTTTTGTGAAGGCTGCGGCACATTGAGCCGTGATCCTCTGCAAAATATGAAATATCATTTCACTATATCCACAGCCATGATAGCACGCTTCTGTGTGGGAAGCGGAATGACGCCTGAACAGGCATATAGTCTCAGTGATATTTTTATAATGAGAGCTGATGAGTGTACAAGTATAGATGATGTGCGCTCAGTACATTATGAAATGACAGAGGAATATACAAAACAGATGCGGATACTTGGCAGCAGAATGTATTCAAAGCGTATACTGAGAGCGGTTGAGTATATCAGTGAGCATCTTCATAGCCGTGTACTGATTGAAGAAACGGCGGAAGCGCTTCACATAACGCCATCGTATTTATCACGGCTTTTTAAATCTGAGACTGGAATGGCATTTTCGGAATATGTCAATCGCCGAAAAATCGAGGAAGCAACAGGACTTTTAAGGTATTCCGACTATACTGATCTGGAGATAAGCAATCTGCTTTGTTTCAGTTCACAGAGTTATTTTATAAAGATATTCAAGAAAATTATGGGTATGACGCCTAATGAATATAAAAAGAAGTATCGCCTGCCTGCCTACATTAATAATACTGAATAAGACTACTGAAAAACTTCCTTGCGGCTTTAAATTTTGCTTTTTAGATAAGCCCAAAATAAAATCGACACTTTCAGCAATATATGTTGTTCCATTTCAAGTTGTTGTTATGATATAATAATATTGTAATAAAAAATCCCTGAGGGATAAATCAAGGAGGAACATGAAATGAACACAGACAAGATTTTAGCGGAGTCAATAGCAAAGGATTATATTTCCAAGAGCAGCTCAAAAATAGTTGCATTAAAAAAACTTGACCGAAAAGCAAAGCTTCCGGCAACGATTTTTACTTACACTCTTGGAATAATATCATCACTCGTTGTTGGTACAGGTATGTGCCTTGCAATGCAGGTTTTAGGCAGCGGAACAGGTGCCGTTGTTGCAGGTATAATTATTGGAATCATTGGATTTATAGGATGCGGTGTAAATTATCCCCTTTACAAGAAATATCTTGAAAAATGCAAAGCAAAATATGCCTTTGAAATAGTTGAACTTGCAAAACAAATAAGCGAACAGTAAGCCGAGGTGTACAGTGAACAAATCGGAAAGTAAGTATTTCAATACTGCTGTAAAAATGGATAAAGCTTTGATGAAGCTGCTTGAAAAGAAACCATTTGAATATATAAGCATAAGCGAAGTCTGCAAGGAAGCAGGTGTTAATCGCTCCACATTTTACCTTCATTACGAAAATATATGCGACCTGCTTGACGAGACAATGCATTATTTAATTGACAGCTTTCTTTCCTATTACTCAATTAATACAGAGATGATTGCTTTCAGTTTTTCTGATTCCAAGCTTAATGAATTAAATTATATCACTGAAGAATATCTTAATCCTTATCTTTCGTTTATAAAAGATAATCATTGTATATTTTCTACAGTTCTTTCAAATTCAGGAATATTCGGATTTGAAAAGATATTTAATCGTATGTATGCAAATATATTTGAGCCAATTCTTCAACGCTTTAATTATCCTGTTGAAGACAGAAAATACGTTATGATTTATTATCTTAGCGGCATAAATGCTGTTGTAGTACAATGGATTAAGGATGATTGTTATAAACCAATACAATGTATTTCCAGAATAATTCAGGAGTGTATATTCGGACTTAACGGAGATTTAAAAAGTTTATTAAACAGTGAAAATTAATAAAGTATTCTAAAAAGACTATGGCGATATTCTTTTAAAGATAGCCATAGTCTTTTTGGTTAATTTTTTTGGTGAATCTGGTATTTTTTCAACTGTCAGGTTTATGTATTTTCACGAAAAAACCATTGACTTTTATCTTCATAAGATGTATAATAAATATGTATCGGTCTATGTGACTGGTATAAACGTATGTAAACGACAAAAGGAGGAAACTATGAAGGTACATAAGAAAATTATGATAACAGCGACATCAGCGGCATTATGTTTTGCTGTCTCAGTTCCCGCTGTTACTTTTGCTGCGGAAGGTGATGAATCATCCGGCAGCACCTATATTTCTCAGTGGGTGACTGATACAGACGGAAAAATATACTATTATAATGAATCCGGCACAATGCTCACCGGAGAACAGGAAATAGACGGTGAATATTACCTTTTTTCTAAAAACGGCGTTCTGAAAACAGGCTGGAGAACAGTTAACGGAAAAAGACGCTACTATGACCATAAAACGGGTAAGGCTGTCTATGGAAAAATAGAGGAGTGCGGCGATAAATTCTATGTTGAGCCTGAAAACGGAAAAATAACAGATTCTGTCTATACAGATGATAAAGGTTATAAGTATATCACTGACAAAAAAGGTGCTGTTATAGATGAACAGGGATTTGTCACAAAGGATGATTCCGTATACTATGTAACAGCAGACGGAAGTCTTGCATCTGGCAAAATCATAATTGACAAAGCCCCTTATGTTTTTGGCACAGACTGCAAGGAAATGGTTGGCTGGGTTGATGTCGATGGTAAGGAATACTATTACGATACTGTCAGCGGCGAAATCAAGTTGGGATTCTTTAATATCGGAAACGACTGTTACTATGTAGATGTTGAAAACGGTAAAAAAGAAGGCGTAACCGAGATTGAAGGTGTTGAGTATTTCTTTGCTGAAGAAACAGGAAAGCTTCAGACAGGTCTGCTTGAAATAAACGGAAACATAAAGTATTTTTATCCCGACGGAAAATATGCCAGCGGTGTTACTGAAATAAATGGCAAGTCATATATTTTCGATGAAAAAGGAAATCGTATGACAGGACTTTGCAAATATGAGGACAAGCTTTATTATACCAACGAACAGGGCGTGTTAAATAAAGGACTTGCTGAAATTGACGATGTAAAATACTATTTTGGTGATGATTACTCAGCATATTCCGGAATCCTTGAATTAGACAGAAAGAAATATCTTTTCGGTGAAGATTTTTCAATGCTCAAGGGTAAACAGTCTTATAACGGGGAATATTACTGTTTTGATACGAAAACAGGCGAAATGCTCACCGGAAAGCGTCTTATTAATGATAAGAAGTATTATTTCAGTCCCGATGACGGTACAATGCAGACAGGCTGGGTAGAACTTGATGATGGCAAATATTATTTCAACGAGGACGGTACAGCTGCATCGGGAATTGTAGAGTCAGACGGAAAAAAATATTACATTGACCCTCAGAAATCTGTCATGGTTAAAGATACTGTTGTTGATGATGACGGAAAGTATTATTTCGGTACAGACGGTACAATGTAGACAGGCTGGCTTGAACGTGAAGAAGGAAAATATTACTTTAAGGAAGACGGGAAAGCAGCCACAGGTATAACTGAAATTGACGGAAAGAAATATTATCTTCATCCTGATACAGCTCTTATGATGAAGGGCAGGCTTATAGTTGACGGAAACAAGCACTATTTTGGTGACGACGGCGCAATGGTAATGGGCTGGGTGACACTTGAGGACGGAAAATATTTCTTCGGCGAAAACGGTATAATGGTAACAGGCTGGAATACAATCGGAGGAAACAAGTATTATTTCAGTCAGGCTAACGGCAAGCTTGTAACAAATAAGGTGCATGATGGATACAATCTTAACGAAGATGGCATGGCTGTTCCTCTTTCAGCTGTTCAGAAACGTGCACAGACAATAATTAATTCCACAGGAAAAGATCCCGTGAAGATATACAACTATGTAACTAAAAATAATATGTATCGTCATATTGAGTCAACAAGAACTCTTGACCAGATTAACAAGAAGGGCTGGGCATATTTCGCAAACTATTCACTGGACAACAGATATGTTGTTTGTTACTATTTTGCAGCAGTAACAGACCTTCTTTTCCAGCAGGCAGGGCTTAAATGCCGAATAGTATATGGTACAGGCAGAGGTACAGGTGACCATTACTGGAATCAGGTTTACGATTCAAAGACAAAGACATGGATTAACTATGACACCTGCAACGGCTATTGCGGAGTATCATTCAGCTATCTCCAGTCACAGAACTATACGTTCTATCAGTACGTATACCCGAAATATTATTGATTTTTGAAAGGATAAATAAAAAATGAAGAAGAAAACAGCATTCCTCCTTGCTCTCGGAGCAATTATGTCATTAGCAGCAGTATCATGTGATAAGGCAGAAGAAAATACAGTTCCTGATCTTCCTGTTCTCTCAACCGAGGCAGATACTACCGAAGAATCAATAACAGAAGCTGAAACAGAGGTAACTACAGAGGCATCAACAGAAGCTGAAACAGAGGCAGAAACAACAACAGCTGAAACTACTGAAACTACTACAGGAGCAGAGGAGACAACAGAAGCTCCCACAGAAGAAGCTACAGAAGAAGAAACAGAAGCAGAGCCTGAACCGGAGGAGCCCGAGCCTTCACCTGAGCCGCAGAATGTAACATTTAGTTTTGATACACTTCACAGTGAAGCAGGCGGAATTATTTCTGCTCTTGGTGAACCTGTAAATGTAACTACAGCGCCTGCTTGTTTTTCAAATGGCGCAGATTCAAAGATATATACATACGACGGAATTGTTATTGAATGCTATGTTCTTGACGGAATTGAAAAGATAAACTGCGTTACAATTACAAGTAGCAATTATTCAACAGATACAGGAATTACAATTGGAAGTTCACAGGCAGACGTAGAAGCAATATACGGAGCAGGTGAAGCAGCAGGCGCATATACAATTTACTACAGCGGTGAAAAAGAGCTTGATGTAAAGTATGACGGCGGCGCTGCAGCAGAACTTGTATTCTATACAATTGTATAAGGAGAATTCATGGTATTCAGCAGTCCTGTATTCCTCTTTATATTTCTGACAGCGGTATATATTCTCTACAGAATTATACCGAATATTACCATAAAAAACGTAATATTACTGTTATTCAGTATATTATTCTATACTTACGGCGAACCCAAAGCAGTAATTCTGATGTTTATATCAATACTGATGAATTATGTATTCGGACTTGCAATGAAAAGCGGAAACAAGCACAGGAAACTGTGTCTTTCCGCTGCCGTAACGGCAAATCTTTTAATGCTGGGTATATTCAAATATGCAGGTTTTGGTGCGGATATGCTGAATAAGCTTCCGTTTCTTAACGTGACAGTGCCGAATATAGCTTTGCCCATAGGTATATCTTTTTATACATTTCAGGCGATGTCCTATGTCATAGATGCGTATAAATCACCTGATTATATTCAGAAAAATCTTTATAAGCTGGCATTGTACATTACATTTTTCCCTCAGCTTGTAGCAGGTCCAATTGTAAAGTATTACGATTTTGCAGACCAGATAGATAATCGTACAGTAACGCCGCAGATGACAGCAGAGGGCATAAAACGATTTATAACAGGACTATCAAAAAAGCTGCTTATTGCCAATACCATGGCGTATGCAGCTGATTATGTATACAGTCTTGAAATGTCGGAGCTTTCAATTCCGTTGGCATGGCTGGGAGCATTATCATATCTTTTCCAGATATATTTTGATTTCAGCGGATACAGTGATATGGCAATCGGACTTGGAGCAATGTTCGGCTTTACCTTCAAGGAAAACTTCGATTATCCCTATATATCGCAGAGTATGCAGGAATTCTGGAGAAGATGGCATATATCAGTTTCCACATGGTTCAAGGAATATCTGTATATTCCCCTTGGCGGAAACAGAAAGGGAAAAGTAAGAACAGCCCTGAACAAACTGATAGTATTTTTCTGTACAGGGTTATGGCATGGAGCAAGTCTGAATTTTATTGTGTGGGGACTTATTAATGGAGTATTCCTCATGATAGAGTCATATAAGATAATCAACACAGAAAAGTGGTACAGACCATTCAGACATATATATGCTATATTTGTAACAACCCTTGCATTTGTATTTTTCAGAGCTGAAAATCTGACAGATGCCTGCAAATATATAGGTCGTATGTTTGTTCCGTCGGGAAATTCAGAACAATGGGCAATGTTTATGAGTCAGCTGACACCGCTTTATCTAATAACATTTGTATTTGCGGCTGTATTTTCCATGCCTGTTATGGAGAAAATCAAAAGCACAGCAAAATCTGCCAAATCAGCTGCGGTATATGAATACAGCGTATATGGCATATCCATGGTACTTTTGGGACTTTGTATATTATCCTTGTCCTCAGCGTCCTACAATCCGTTTATATATTTCAGATTTTAGGGAGGTGAGGGTATGAAAAAAAATATTTTTTACAGAATATATACTGACGCATTTTTCGGTTTATGTCTTGTACCTGCGGTATGTACGCCATTTGTAAAGAATGACGCTTCAAAAGAAAAACGTCAGCTTGCGGAATTTCCCTCTGTAAAGGCAGAAGAGGGCGGTATAAATTTTGATTTTTTTGATGAATTTGAATCATATTTCTCAGAGCATTTTGCATTCCGACAGCAGCTTGTCAATGCTGATGGACGGCTTAAATCAGCGCTGACAGCAACCTCAGCTGACGATGATGTTATAGTGGGAAAAGACGGTTGGCTTTACTACGGAGAAACTATCAATGATTTTCTTCGACTTGATACGCTCAGCGAAATGGAGATTGGCAGTATAGCAAGCAATCTTCGTATAATGGAGAAGTATTGTACAGAAAAGGGCGCAGAATTTATATTTTTTGCTGCTCCGAATAAAAACACAGTTTATCCCGAAAATATGCCTTACAACTATGTTCCTTCTGACAATGAAAGTAACCTTGAAAGGCTTACAGCAGAGATTTCGGAGGATGATTTCTATTTTGATATGAAATCGGCGCTTATGGGACTTGAATCTCCCACGCCGCTTTATCACAAGACGGATACTCACTGGAATAATTTCGGAGCTTACGCAGCTCACACTATGCTGATGAATAAGCTTGGCAGAGGTTCATGCGGAACGGGCAGCGGCTGGCATATCGAATATGACCGTCTGGGAGACCTTGCAGCAATGCTTTACCCAGCTGAAGATGCAAAAGATATGCAGCTTCATAACGATTACGAGTACAGTTATGAATATACAAGCCGTTTCAGAGGACTTGACGATATATCAATCACAACATCAAATCCCCATTCTAAGGGAAATCTGCTGATGTACCGCGATTCCTACGGCGAGGCTATACTGCCATATATGGCGGAGATGTTTGAAACAGCGGAATTTTCAAGAGCAGTACCGTACAGGCTTGACAACGTAAACAGCGATGATACTGTTATAATCGAGCTTGTAGAGAGAAATCTTGGCAACCTGCTGAAATCGGCAGCTGTTATGGAAGCACCTGAATGTGAAATAACAGATACAGCCGCTGAATATGCGGACAGCAGCAAAGCTGTTATAAAATCTATTGACAATAACGGAATGAAGCATATATACGGTTTCCTGACGGAAGAATTTTTTGATAACAGCAGATACAGAATAATTGCAGAATGTGATGGAAAATGCTATGAGGCATTTCAATGCTTTGAAGAAAATCTTCTGGAGGAATATGAGTATACAAACAGAGGATTTGCCGCATATCTTCCAGCGGAGACAAATACAGACAACATAAGAATAACTGTTCTCAATGAAAATGGCAGAGCAGTTTACACTGATTTTAATAATTAGAGGTAATGACAATGAGACATAGAAAATTTTTATCACTTATTACAGCTGCTGCACTTGCAGCAGCCCCCGCATCAATCAATGCCTATGCAGAGGGAAATTTAAAGGCTAACGACATATCTGATAATTCTATTATTGAGATTGATAACTCTGCATTTCTTGTTGAAACAAAAAATTTATCGACTACATCAACGAGACCAAGCACTGCAACTGAAACAAGCACTACAACAACATTGGTAACAGCTGCTGATTTAACAACAGCAAGCCAGACTACAGCAACAAAGAATCAGCCCACTGCTACAACTACCTCTGTATTCACTACAGAGACAACAACCACTACAGCAAAAAACACTACAACAGAAACTACATCAACTACAGGTACAACCACTACTTCTTCAACTACAACCAAACCTGCTATTCAGGCAGAAAAAGTAACAGCAGTATGTGAGCATATAAATAAAGCTGATATAAACGGCAGAGTTTTAGTAGAAATTCCGGCAGGTGTTTCTGCGGATGTTACAATAGTATATGAATCTCCTGAATATGATGCACATGAGTATTATAAAGCAACTCTCAGAGGCGGAAAAACTTATGGTTTTGACGTTGAGGGACGTGATTCTGTTGACGGAGATTATCGCATTTACAAAATATCCGTGATTCTCAGCGGCGGAAAGTACAATATTACTGCCGACAGCTATTCTGACAGCTTTACAATTCCTGACGGCAACGACAATCCCGACAGCTATCGTGAAATAATGTACAAATTCACTGTAGATGACAAGGATTCAGATGTATCATGGAATGTTGTGAATGATGCAGAGAATAAAAAGGAAATAGCTGTACATCTCAATAATGTTATGAAAGGCGATGTCAATATGGACGGCATAGTTGACGCTTCCGATGCGTCACTTGTACTTTCGGAATATGCAGTCCTTTCTACAGGAGGAGAAACATCCTTTAGTTCAAAGCAGATTGCGGCAGCGAATGTAAATAATGACAGAGCAATAGATTCATCTGATGCGTCAGCAATACTTGTATACTATTCAAAGGTATCCACAGGCGGAACACCTTCATGGGATTGATAAATATGAGAATAAATGAAAAGTTATACGGTTTCACAATAAAAAACATACGTCAGTGCGATAAGGGCGAATTTGTAGAAATGCTTCATGATAAGACAGGAGCACCTCTTGCATGGATGAATAACGGCGAGGAGAATAAACTGTTCTGCATAACATTTAAAACAGTTCCGGAAGATAATACAGGTGTATTTCATATAATTGAACATTCTGTTCTTGGCGGTTCAGAGAAATATCCTGTAAAAGAACCCTTTTTGTATCTTCTTAAAGGTTCAATGAATACATTTCTCAATGCAATGACATATCCTGATATGACAATGTATCCTGTTTCAAGCCGCAATAACAAGGATTTTATGAATCTTGCGGAAGTTTATCTTGATGCAGTTTTCAAGCCGCTGATATATACTGTTCCCGATATTTTCTATCAGGAGGGGCATCACACAGAATATAATGGAAACCCTGAAGAAGCTGTGTACAAGGGTGTTGTTTTCAATGAGATGAAGGGGTATATCTCCAGTGTTCATGAGCGAATCGAAAGTGAAATGAACAGGCTTCTTTTTCCTGATACATCATATCAGTATGAGTTCGGCGGGCTTCCCACGGAGATTCCGGATCTGGAATATGAGCAGTTTCTGGATACTCACAAACGCTTTTATCATCCTTCAAATTCGTATATATATCTTGACGGAGCAGTTGACCTGAACGAGATACTTTCACTTATTGACAGTTATCTTTCGGAGTATGACAGCAACGGCGAAAAACACGAAATTGCTTTTCAGAAGCCGGTTGACGGTACTGTCAGGGAACTTTACTATGATTCCTCAGGTGACGATGAAAGCGATTCAAAAGCGTTTCTTGCAATCGGAAAGATACTTTCCTCATGGAAAGACAGGGAGAAAAATGCAGCTTTCGGTGTATTGTGCGAAGCAATAGCAGGCTGCAATGACGCTCCGTTCAAAAAAGATATTCTTGATACAAAAATGTGTCTTGACCTTGATCTTACTTTTTCAGATGGAATTTTACAGCCTGTGGGAGTGCTTAAATTCAATAATATTGAGCGTGAAAACGGCAGTGCATTAATTGAAGCAGCTGAAAAATCCGCAGAAAAACTTGCAGAACAGGGGATAGGCAGAGATATTCTTGAAGCTGCAATAAATCGCTGCGAATTCAGATACAGAGAATCCGAAGAACCAAAAGGTCTTACACGCTGTATTGATTCAATGTCATCATGGCTTTATGGCGGAGATCCGCTGATGTATATTGACAGAAGCGAAGTATTCGATAATCTCAGAAAAAAACTGGACAGCAAATATTTTGAAGAACTTTTATCTGAATGGTTACTTGATAAAAGCGGACGTTCTGTGCTGTATATGCTGCCATCTGAAACTTATGGAGAGGAACAGGCTGAAAAAGAACGTCAGCGTGTTTTGGCGGAAATATCCGCTATGAGCGAGGATGAAAAGACAGAACTCATTGAACTTAACCGTCGTCTTACAGAATGGCAGAGTACCCCTGACAGCGAAGAAGCAATATTAACGCTGCCGAGATTATCACTGTCAGAAATATCAGCTGAACCCATTGATTTTATTACGGAAGAAATAGAAAGAAATGGTGTAAAAATACTCAGTCATCCTGTCCGTGAACCAGAAATTACAGTAATGACACTTTTCTTTGATGTCAGTGATTTTTCAATTGAAGAAATCCAGAAGCTTCTGATTCTTGACAAACTTATAGCTGAACTGCCGACTGAAAAAAGCAGCGGACAGGAGCTTCAAAGAAGAATTATTGGTACTCTGGGAAATCTTTCAACAAACATAATTCCAATGGGCAAAGAAAATACACCGGAAAAATGCCGTGTATTCTTTGAAGTAAAAACCCGATTCCTTTCAAGAAATACTACAGAAGCACTTGAACTTATTGCAGAGCTTCTCCTTGAAACTGAGTACAATCATCTTGATACAGCGTCAATGCAGCTGCGACAGGACGAAGAGGATATGAAACAGGAGATTATTTCAGAAGGACATTGTTTTTCTGTCAGACGTACAACAGCCCGTACATCAGCTGAATCTGCGATGATTGAGTATATACGTGGATATGAAGCCTATGAGGCATTGCGTCGTGTGAATCAGCTTTCAGAAGATGATTTTTCCGAGCTGCTCCATGAGATAAACGGAATTGCAAAGCGTATATTCTGTAAATCCCGAATGACGGTCAGTGCAGGAACAGCAGGGGATATTGACATATCTTCGCTTACCGATATGCTGCCGACAGGGGAGCCTTGCACAGTCGAAGAAATGAAATTTACAGCTGACATTCCTGAAAACAGCTGTATTATAATCCCCTCAGCAACAGCATATTCAGGAGCTGTAACAAGTGAAAGAACAGGCGACAAAGCTGTATGGTCTGTAGCTTCAACAATAATTACTTATGAATATTTATGGAATGAAGTACGAGTAAAAGGCGGTGCTTATGGTTCAGGCTGTAATGTAAACAACATGAAAGAAGCTTGTTTTCATTCTTATTGTGACCCATCACCGATGAATAGTTTGGAAATATTTGAGAAATCAGCAGATTTCCTTATGGAATACTGCAATAATAATCCTGATATTACGTCATATATTATCAGCAGTATAGCCTCCGGTGAACCGCTTCTTACAGATGCGGAATATGCTGATGCATCTGACGGAATGTATTTCAGAGGCATAACTTATGAAAGCCGCAGAAAGCTTCGCAGTGAAATGCTTTCAATGACAGCAGAAAAGCTGATATGTGCCTGCGATGATTTGCAAAAAACATTTTACAGCTGTGCAATCGGCTCAGAGGAAGTTATAAAGCAGACAACAAAAAAATTCCCTGAACGAAAATTTGATATAAAGAAGATATAACGAAAAGCCATTTGCAGTAATTTTTACGTTTTCTGCAAATGGCTTTTATATTCCATAAATGTAATTATTCAACTACAGTCGTTATCGCTGAAGTAGTAGTTGTGGTGGCAGTTACTGCGGTATCGCAGGAAGTAGTGATAAATTCCACTGTAGTAGTCAAATGGGCAGAAGCTGATATTTCAGAAAACGAAATATCAAGGAGATTATTAGGCATTTCAAATCGGCAGAGATTTCCGTTGGAATCAACAGAAATTACATAATCACCGCCGTCAAGGGAGCCTTCTATAAGGAGAAGACCTTCATTTTCCGTGCCTGTGAGTTCTTCGGAATTTGCAGCGGTATCAACAGCCTCAATAAGATTTGAAAGCATTGCCTTAACAGGGAGAGCCGATTTAGGAACAGAAAAATCAAGTCCCTTATAGCTTGCCTTAACAATATTTTCCTCAAAATTAAGAGTAACGCCGCTGAGTGTATTAGGCGAATTAAATTCAGCTGTCCACATATTATCACCGTGACGAGTGACAGTGCCCTCAGCGTTAAGCTTATCCAGTGAAATATTCATTTTTGCTGTAAATGAATTTCCAAGATTATTTGGTCGTTTAACAGAAGCTGACATGGGATTGCTGCATGAGGCAAGGGAAAATACGCATAAAAATGCACAAACGGATGTTAAAAGTTTTTTCATGGTAAAATCTCCGATCAAATTAAAATATCCTTTTAACATCCGTTATTTTCAGGGCAATTCGGCGTAAAATGCGTATTGCCTTATTTTTTCAGAATTCTGAACGCATCAGATAGACAGTTTACAATATCCCGTGGGAGCATAGCTTCCTGTTCGTATTTTTCAGCAGCTTTGTCTCCGGCAAGACCATGTATGTATACACCTGCACAGGCAGCACTATAGGTAGGAATACCCTGAGCAGCTGCTGAGGCAATAATACCAGCAAGAACATCACCGCTGCCGCCCTTGCTCATACCGGGATTTCCGGTGTGATTTGCAGAGGTGCTGTTTTTATCAGCAATAATAGTACCTGCTCCTTTAAGAACAACTGTTACGCCATGAGTTGCAGCAAATTTTTCCGCAGATTCAAGACGATTTTCAGCAATGCTTTTAACGGAGCATTTCATAAGTCTTGCCATTTCTCCGGGATGTGGCGTGAGAATAACCTCACACTTTCTGTCCGATAATATATTTATGTCAGAGGCAATGCAATTTATTCCATCTGCATCAACAATAACAGGGCAAAGAGCATTTTCAAGTACAAAGCGAACAATATATTTAGTATCGTTTGTAACACCCATTCCCATACCAACAACGATAGCAGTTGATTTTTTTATTGCTTTTAAAAGTAATTTTTTTGTATCGGCATCAAGACTCATAAATCCATCGCGGTCACTGTTTATTTCTATGTAAGTTGATTCAGGAGCGAGGGTGCTTACAGTATCAATACATTTTCCCACAGAAGCCACTTTCACCAGTCCTGCACCGCTGCGGAGAGCACCAAGGGCAGCTAAAGCAGCAGCACCACGCATTGAATTTGAGCCGCCGATAACAAGGGCAGTGCCAAACGAGCCTTTATGAGCGTCATTTGATCTTTTGCGAGGAAATCCAGCCAGACTGGTTTTATCAAGAAGAAAATATCCACGCTCGTTGTCAACAACCGAATACGCATCCAAAGGAATATCTATATCGGTGATAATGATTTTACCGCAGTATTTTTTTAACGGATATTGAGTCATACCAAATTTAAGACAGCCAAGGCAAAGAGTTTCATTTGCAATGAAACATCCCTCTGAAACATTGCCAGAGGAAGCATTTCCACCGCTGGGTATGTCAATAGCTATTTTGTAAGCTCTTGTTTCGAAAGAGAATATTTCAATTAATTCGTGGTCAAGAGAACCTTTGAAGCCGGTGCCGAAAACGCCGTCTATAAGTACATCTGCATTTGCAATGGCAGAACGGACAAAGGATAAATTGTCCGGATTATAGCCTGTTATGACATTCACTCTGTCAGGAAGCAGTGAAAACTGTTCTTTAGCAAGTTCAGTTGACGGTTTTTTCACAAGATTTATAACAGTAACGCTGATATATCCTCGTGATGACAGAATTTTAGCGGCGGCAAAGCAGTCACCTCCGTTATTTCCGTTACCGGCGAGAAAAACTATTTTAGCGCATTCCGTAAGATAATCCATAGGCTTGCATATCTGCAATACACGCTTAGCAATAGCAACACCTGCGTTCTGCATAAGTTCTTTACGGGAAACGCCGAGATTTTCTGATTGTTTTTCAATTTTTAACATTTGTTCTGTATTAACGATCTGCATAAATTATCATTCCTTAATTGTTAAATATCTGAGGACAAATCTGAAATATAGGAGGATTGAAGCTCCTGTTTTACTTTGCTTCTTATAGAAGGGTGAAGGCTGTTAATAATATTTGAAATAACCCTTTCGTTGGGTACAAAAACAAGTCGTGCATTTCCATAATCCTCATGCTGAAAGTCAGCATAGAACTCATGTTCAGCTATATTATCTGTAGCCATTATAACCGTCATATCAGCAGTTTCTTCCGGAGTATTCTGGTCATATCTGCCAAAAGCGGTAAATTTGCTGACCTGAACAGTAATCATTTCTTTGCGCTTAGTCTGCGCAATTATTTTATCAATATCAAGTTCGCCGTTTGTAAAAGTGTATTCATATTCGACTTTAGTATTTTTATAAAAGAAAAATGTAGCAAAGCCCGCAGCGGCAGCGACCATAATCATAAGGAAAGTTCCGATACCTCTGCCTATTGAGAAAAGGCTGTAAGCGGCAGAACCCAGAGTAACTGCAATTCCTGTTGCAACTATGAGTATATTTTTTGTTTTTTCAGATCCTGTGGGATTTTTTTTAACGAGCTGTTCTGCGAAATTATCCATAATATGTTTCTCCTGACGTAAATTTGTTCTTAATATATATAATAACATACTTTCACGAAAATTTCAATAACCGTTGGAAATTTATAAATAATTTAATATATAAAGTGATTTTTCTAATATTTAAAATGTTTTACATCAGTCAGGATATTGCATTTTTTATAAGATTCTGTTATAATAGAAATATATTGTCAAGTAACAGGAGGGGGATTATGAACAGATCACATCATGAAAGGGAATTGAAGCAGCTTATTTCTAAAGAGCAGCGTTTTCTTGCAAAAAGACGTTCAAAAAAAGAGTCGGTTATAAATCGTTTTCTTGCAGACAAAGTGCCTGAAAAGCTTCAAAGCAGCATAAATACGGCATTTTCCAAAGCTTTTGCACTAATTTTTGATAAAGGCACACAACTGATTGAACTGACATACAAGAAAGAAGAACTGGAAAAAGATTTTCAGGTTGACCTGTATTCAGCAAGAATAAGAGGCACACGTAAGTCATTGAAAAAGCTCTCGACAAAAGCTGATGTTTCTGGAGGAATAAATCTGGCAGTATCAGGCGTTTCAGGAATTGGTATGGGACTTCTGGGTATGGGACTTCCCGACATACCGGTTTTTACCGGAATGATACTCAGATGCGTATATGAAACAGCTATCAGATACGGTGTCAATTACGAAACAGAAGAAGAAAAATATTTTATTTTACTCATTATAGAGGGCGCTGTCTCTTATGGGAAACATCTTGAGGATGTGAATGGCAGGATTGATAAATTTATAGAAAATCCAACGCTTCCTGATAATTACAACCGTACAGAGCGCATACTCAGCACCAGCAGAATGTTGTCAACAGAACTGCTGTATATGAAGTTTCTTCAGGGTGTACCGATAGTCGGAGCAGTCGGCGGTGCTTATGATGTTATATACATGAACAGTATATCCCAGTACGCTCGCATGAAGTACAAAAAACGCTTTCTTATGGGCTACGGTTCAGAAATAACAATAGGGAGCCTCTAAAAATCTGCCTCACAGGGAAACGGTATAGTAAAATTTATTTAAAAATTAAAAAAGACTTGAAATTTATGTTGAAAAAGGGTATAATATAATAAGGCTCGTTTAGAAATCGGGCTTGCTATAAATCATTCGGAGTGTTATTATGGAAAAAAAGAAAAGTGTTCATCATAACAGTAAAAATAAAAAAATGCGGCCAAAACTGCGTTTCAGAGTCGGTGCTGTCGTGACAATTTTTATATTGTCATTCGCTCTTTGTTTTACAATTTTTATGGTAATGGCAAATTCAGACGATAGTTTTCTTGAACGTGAAGTCGGTACGATTGAAAGTGTATCAGAGGATGAGAATAATGAAGTAAGCCAATCTTCAAAGAGTATAAATGAAAATTCAGATGAATCCGCTATTCCGTCAGCAGGAAAAACAAATCCTGTGCCGCAGTCGGAGTTGTATGATGATTTGTATCTTGAAGGATGCAGCCTTGTGACCGATGTGACTCTTGCAGGAATGAAAGGAAAAGCTTTCACAGAGGATAATTTATTCGGCGGCGAAGGCATTAACCTTTCTAATGTAATGACTGAAAAGCAGGAAAGCCGTTTCGGTACACTTTCAGCTTATGAAATTATTAAGCAGAAGAAACCGTCAGTTTTATATTTGATGTTCGGCAGCGAGCTGGAAAAAGAACCTGCTGATAGCATGATTGAAAAATATACTAATTTTATCAACAGCATTTTATCCGCAGTTCCTGATGTTAATATTTATGTTATGCAGTATCCTCCTGTGCTTTATGATTCGGATACTCTGACAAACGATATGGTAAATGATTATAACAACAGACTCCTGACCATGTGCAATACATTGGGAATTCACTGCATTGATACAAATACACCATTGAAATCAGAAGTCGGAAAACTTAATGAAGATTATTGGTCTTACGAAACCCTTACTCTTTCAGAAAAGGGATACGATAAAGTAAAGGAGTATATCCTTACTCATGTTGCATCATAAAATACTCTGAAACGGACTGCGTAACATTGTAGTCTGTTTTAGCAGGAATTTTCTGATAAATATAGTGTGAACAGACAGATTATTCTGAGAGGATAAACAAAATGCTATAACCCCGTCAATTTGACTTTTAAAAATATATTAAGTTTTTGGGGAAATATTTTGTGTTGGAGGTAAGAGCGTATGATAATTCATATTATAAAGAGGGACAGGCGTAAAGTTCCTTTTAATGTAGAAAAGATAGCGAATGCTATTTTTAAGGCAGCACAGTCCTGCGGCGGTACTGATATGACAACAGCAATGGAAATTGCCGGGGAGGTATGCAGTCTTTATGAGGAACAGAACGGAAATAAAATACCCACTGTTGAGGAAATACAGGATCTGGTAGAAAAGGTTCTTATAGAAAAAGGTCATGCCAAAACAGCAAAGGCATATATTCTCTATCGTTATGAGAGAACACGTTCAAGAGAGATGAAAACAAATCTCATGTGCGTTCTCAATGAACTGACTTTCAGTGATGCAAAGGATAGCGATATAAAGCGTGAAAATGCGAATATTGACGGCGACACAGCAATGGGTACCATGCTGAAATACGGTTCTGTATCTGCTAAAGAATATTATGGAATGTATGTTCTTGATCCCAAACATTCCAAAGCACACCGCAACGGTGATATATATATTCACGACCTTGATTTTTATACGCTGACTACAACCTGCACCCAGATTGATTTGAAAAAGCTGTTTTCAAACGGATTTTCCACAGGACATGGTTTTCTCAGAAGACCAAATGATATTTCAAGCTATTCAGCTCTTGCCTGTATTGCAATACAGTCCAATCAGAACGATCAGCACGGCGGACAGAGTATTCCTACTTTTGACTATGCTATGGCAGACGGCGTAAAAAAGACTTATGCTGCAAAATATATTCAGAACGTGGGACGAGCACTTGAACTTATAGGCGGAGTTGACAATGGAATTGAAGTGTCAAAGTCAATCAAGGCAGAGATGCTTGAAAAGTACAACCTCATTCCTGCTCTTGCAGATGATGCTGAATATCTTTCCAAGGAATTTGAGTTGCTTCTTTCCTATGTTGATAAGGAAACAGCTGAAAAAATACAGGAATTTTCAAAAAGGAATGCAGAAAAGGAAACAGACAGGGCAACATATCAGGCAATGGAAGCTCTTATACATAACCTGAATACCATGAACAGCCGTGCAGGAGCGCAGACTCCTTTCAGTTCAATTAACTATGGTACAGATACAACTCCCGAAGGACGCATGGTTATAAAAAATGTTCTGCTTGCACAGGAAGCAGGTCTGGGAAATGGCGAAACGCCAATATTCCCCATTCACATTTTCAAGATAAAAGAGGGCGTGAATTACGATCCCACTGATCCAAATTACGATTTATTCAAGCTTGCCTGCCGTGTATCAGCAAAGAGACTTTTCCCGAATTTTGCATTTATTGATGCCCCATTTAACCTCCAGTATTACAAGGAGGGGCAGCCTGATACTGAAATAGCATACATGGGATGCCGTACACGAGTTATAGGCAATAATTATGATAAAGAAAAAGAAATCGTTACAGGCAGAGGAAATCTTAGCTTTACATCAATCAATCTGCCAAGACTTGCGATCAAGGCTAATCATAATGTAGGTCTTTTCTTTGATATGCTCGAAGATATGATGGATCTTGCAATAGAGCAGCTTATGCACCGTTACCGCATACAGGCGCAGAAGCGTGTAAGAAATTATCCGTTTCTTATGGGACAGGGGATATGGATAGATTCTGACAAGCTTAATCCCGATGATACAGTAGGAGAAGTGCTTAAACATGGTACCCTTTCTGTCGGATTTATAGGACTTGCGGAAACTCTTAAAGCACTTATCGGAAGTCATCACGGCGAAAGTGAGGATGCACGCGAGCTTGGACTTGAAATTATAACAGCAATGAGACAGCGTCTTGATGAAGAATCAAAGCGTACAGGTCTTAATTTCTCGCTTCTTGCAACACCTGCCGAGGGACTTTCGGGCAGATTTGTACGTATGGATGCAAAGAAATACGGCATAATCGAAGGTGTAACAGACCGTGATTATTATACAAATTCATTCCATGTGCCTGTATATTATCCCATAAGCGCTTATGAAAAGGTTAAAATTGAAGCTCCTTATCATGAGCTTACAAATGCAGGTCATATAAGCTATATTGAGCTTGACGGTGATCCTCTGGAGAATCTTTCAGCATTTGAGAAGATTGTCCGCTGCATGAAAGAATCAGGAATAGGCTATGGAGCAATTAATCACCCTGTTGACCGTGATCCTTGCTGCGGTTATACAGGAATAATCGGCGAAGTTTGCCCCTGCTGCGGCAGAAAGGAACATCAGGGGGCAATGGCATTTGACCGTATAAGACGTATTACAGGCTATCTTGTAGGTACGCTTGACCGTTTCAACAATGGTAAACGTGCCGAGGAGCATGACAGAGTAAAACACACAGTCTGAAAAATACACGTATTCGGTATTAACGCCACGACTTATATAAAGGAGCAGAAATGAAATTACGAATAGCAGGAACAGTCAATGACTCAATAGTTGACGGTACGGGGATTAGATTCACCATATTTACTCAGGGATGTCCTCACCGCTGCAAGGATTGTCACAATCCCGAAACTCATGATTTTGAGGGAGGCAGAGATGTTGAAACAGATGAACTTCTTGAAAAAATCAAGGCAAATCCGCTTCTTGACGGCGTGACATTCAGTGGGGGGGAACCTTTTGCTCAGGCGGAAGTTCTTGCTGTTCTGGGAAAAAAAATCAAATCTCTTGGGCTTAACATTGTAACTTATACGGGTTATACTTTTGAAGAACTCTACGAAAAACGCAGCAATAACAGCTGGGGGGAACTGCTTGCAGTTACGGATTATCTGGTAGACGGACCATTTGAAATTGAAAAGAAGGACTGGTCAAAGAAGTTTCGTGGCAGCAGTAATCAAAGATATATTGATTGTCCTGCAAGTCTTGCAGAGGGCAGGGCAGTTGAAATTGAGCCATAAATTTCTGCTTGCAATTTATTGCGAAATAGTGTATAATAGATATATCAAATGGCAGATATGCCGGATTGGAGAAAAAATATGTCAGAGATGAACGAATATACACCTGAGCTTTTTGAGCTTATTGACGGTGAAGGAAACAAGAAAAATTTTGAGCTTATCGACGCATTGGAGCACAACGGCGAGCAGTATTTTGCAATGGTTCCTGCAATTGAGGATGAAAATTTCCTTAATGAGGATTGTGACCTTGTAATACTGAAGTCTATTTTTGAGGACGGAGAAGAAATCCTTGCTTCAATCGACGATGATGAGGAATTTATGGAAGTTTCAAGCATATTCCTTGAGAGAATGGAAGAAGCAATGGAATTTTCTGATGAGGATGAAGAATAATATAATACATAATTAATCCCCTGTGTTCAGTACAGGGGATTTGTGTTTGTTGGAAATATTTTGTTTTAATTTTTGATAAAATTAATCCCGATACTTTTGTATCGGGATTAATAATATATGAATTTGATTAAGCCTTGTTAACGCTTCCGAAGAGCTCCATCTTCTCCTTAACCTTAGCCTTGATAGCCTCGAATCCGGGAGCGAGAAGCTTTCTGGGGTCAAAGCCCTTACCGGACTGATCCTTACCTGCTTCAATGTATCCTCTTGTAGCCTCAGCAAATACGAGCTGACACTCTGTATTAACGTTGATCTTAGCAACGCCGAGGGAGATAGCCTTTGAAATCATCTCGTCGGGGATACCTGTACCGCCGTGGAGAACGAGAGGCATCTCGCCAACAGTCTTGTTGATAGCTTCGAGAGTCTCAAAGCTGAGACCTTCCCAGTTGTCAGGATATACACCGTGGATGTTACCAATACCAGCAGCAAGGAAATCAACGCCGAGATCAGCGATCATCTTGCACTCTGCGGGATCAGCGCACTCACCCTTACCAACAACGCCGTCTTCTTCGCCGCCGATAGCGCCAACCTCTGCCTCGATAGAAAGACCAAGGTGATGAGCAGCATTAACGAGCTCAGTTGTCTTAGCAACATTCTCCTCGATAGGGAAGTGTGAACCGTCGAACATGATAGAAGTGAAGCCTGCCTTGATGCACTTGTAGCAGCCCTCGTATGAACCGTGGTCGAGGTGAAGTGCAACAGGAACAGTAATTCCGAGTGACTTATCCATAGCAGCAACCATAGCAGCAACTGTCTCAACGCCTGTCATGTACTTACCAGCACCCTCGGAAACACCGAGAATAACAGGGGAGTTGCACTCCTGAGCTGTAAGGAGAATAGCCTTAGTCCACTCAAGGTTATTGATGTTGAACTGACCTACTGCGTACTTGCCTTCTCTTGCTTTTTTAAGCATTTCTGTAGCTGAAACTAACATTATATATTCCTCCTGAATTTTCAGTTGGGGCAATTAACCCCATCGTTAATATTATATCATACTTTTATATGAAATGCAAGGGCTTTTTGGAATTTTTTGCAGATTGAACCGAACAAACAAAAAAATCTGAAAGACAGAGAAAAATTCAGCGGCAAAAATCCCCTGGTATGTGCTTTATTGCCTAAAATTCGACATAAAAGTTTGTTAACTTTTCACAATAATGGTTATTGACTTTTTTATATCTAAGAGTTATAATTAATAAGCATTGTACATTACGTATTTCAGGAGGTTTATTATGGTTTCGAAAGAATCAGCATCGGTAAAAAAAACTGAGGAAAAGCTTAAACCAAAGTTATTTTCTGTCATGAAGGGCTATAACAAATCGCAGCTTATCAAGGATATTGTATCCGGAATAATCGTTGCGATTATCGCTTTGCCATTGTCAATTGCCCTTGCCCTTGCATCAGGAGTAAAACCTGAACAGGGACTTTACACAGCGATCACAGCAGGCTTTATTGTTTCTTTTTTTGGCGGCAGCCGTGTTCAAATAGCAGGACCTACTGCGGCATTTGCAACAATAGTTGCAGGAATTGTGGCAACAGAGGGTATGGACGGCCTTGTAATATCAACAATTCTGGCAGGAATATTCCTTGTAGTTATGGGAATATGTCACTTCGGCAGCCTTATAAAGTATATTCCTAATACAATTACTCTTGGTTTTACATTCGGAATTGCTGTCACAATTGTAGTCGGACAGGTTAAAGATTTTTGCGGAATGACTTTTGAAGGCACTCCTATTGAAACAACAGAGAAAGTTGCGGAAATAATCAATTCTGCATCCACATTTAATCCTATGGCATTTTTCGTTGGAATTATTTCCCTTGCAATACTTATTTTATGGCCTAAGAAGCTGAATAAGATACCGTCATCTCTTATTGCGGTAATAGTTGGTGCGGCAATTGTAAAGATAAGCGGAATGAATGTAAATACAATCGGTGATCTTTATACAATTTCATCTGCACCGCCCACATTTGCCATTCCGGAAGTATCTTTTGAAAGAGTAAAGGCACTTATACCTAATGCTTTTACAATAGCTATCCTCGCAGCAGTTGAGTCTCTGCTTTCATGTGTTGTAGCTGACGGAATGATAGGTTCAAAGCATCGTTCTAATATGGAGCTTACTGCACAGGGTTTCGGAAATATCGCATCTGCGCTTTTCGGCGGTATACCTGCAACAGGCGCAATTGCCCGTACTGCGGCTAATATAAAGAACGGCGGACGTACACCTATTGCAGGAATGGTACATGCTGTAGTTATCCTTATTATACTTATCGTGCTTATGCCTTATGCAGCAATGATTCCCATGCCTACAATAGCAGCCATTCTTTTTATAGTGGCATATAATATGTGCGGCTGGAGAGAAATTGTCAATTGCATAAAAATCTCGCCTAAGAGCGATATAGCTGTTCTTCTCATTACGCTTGTACTGACTGTAGTATTTGACCTTGTTGTGGCAATTGGTGTAGGCATAGTTCTTGCAGCACTTCTTTTCATGAAGCGTATGGCAGATGTTACAGAAAGTCACGACTGGATTTATGTGGACGATGAAGATACAGACCCTGACCATATTTCACTGAAAAAAGTACCTGATAATACAAGAGTATATGAAATTAACGGACCTATGTTCTTTGCAGCATCAGACAAGTTCAACTATATTCTTGACAATACAAAGGGCATAGATGTACTTATTCTCCGAATGAGAAATGTGCCTGCTATTGATGCATCAGGAGTTGAAATGCTGGACAAGATTACTAAACGCTGTAAAAAACATAATATAGAAGTTGTATTTTCACATGTTAACGAGCAGCCTATGCACGCAATGGAAAAAGCTGGTTTTGTACAGAGAGTTGGCAAAGAGAATTTCTGTGACCATATTGATTCAGCGCTTCGTCGTGCAGAAAAGCTTGAAAATGTTGTAAAAAAGAACAAAGGAAACAAATAAACTGACCCCCTGCGAATGCAGGGGGTTATTTTAATGTAATGTGTTCGCCGTCCGAACTTATAGTGGTATCAGGGAAAATGCTGCGTATAAAATCATTATATTCATGAGGATTTGTGAGAGCAGGGCTATAATGAGTAAGCCAGAGTCGTTTTGAGTGTGAATCAAGAGCAATTTTTGCACTCTGTGAAAAAACCATGTGCCCTTTTTCATGCATCTTTTCAATATAGTCATCATCGCCGTACATTCCTTCGCAAACGAGCAAATCTGAATTTTCAGCGAAGTCTGAGAGGTAGCTGAAATATCTTGTATCGGTAATATAAGTGATTTTTATGGGCAGACGAGGATTATCCGTAACCATATCTGTAGTAATAATCTGATTATTAAATTCTATACTATCACCGCTGTGTAATTTTTTCCAATATCTGACATCAATTCCGAACGATATTGCTTTCTGCGGATTGAATACAGGCTTACGATTAAGCGTGAACGAATAACCGAGGCAGTCGATACTGTGGTTAAGGCGAATCGCAGAAATATCAATGTCATTCCATATAAAATGAGAAATTTCATTCAGCGGAAGTTCGTGGATTTCAATATCAAAAGGTAATACAGGGCAAATGCACATCAGTTTTTTTATGACAGCAGCAACACCTTTGTGACTATAAATTTTCAAAGTGTCGGTTTTTCCGCAGTTTCCAAGAGAGAGAAGCAGACCGGGCAGACCGGAAATATGGTCAGCATGAGTATGAGTAATAAGAAGAATATCAAGATGACTGAGTTTGAGTTTATGCTGGTTAATGGCTATCTGTGTGCCTTCACCGCAGTCAATAAGGCAGGCTTTTCCGTTGTATTCCAGCCACAAGCTTGCAAGCCATCTGTCGGGGAGGGGGAGCATACCGCCTGTGCCGACAAGGGTAACATCAATCATTGAAAAACCTCCGGATAAAAAGATAACCCTTGAAAAACAAGGGTTATCAAAAGTATTTGAATGGCGCGGATTGAGAGATTTGAACTCTCGCGCCGGTTTCCCGACCTACTCCCTTAGCAGGGGAGCCCCTTCACCACTTGGGTAAATCCGCAACCGGCGTTTAACGCCGTAAAAAAATTGGCGGAGAGGGTGGGATTCGAACCCACGTGACCGTTAAGTCAAACGGTTTTCAAGACCGCCTCGTTATGACCGCTTCGATACCTCTCCATTTTTTCTTTTGCTGTTTTTATCACTCTCGTGTTTCAGCTTTATTATTATACCATGGTTTTTGAGAAATGTCAAGAATATTTTAAAAAAATGTTGCACAAATAAATTTCAACATTTTTATGCAACATTACGAATGTTTTGAATATAGGGAATTATGCCTGCTACAATATAAGTTAAAAAAATAAAATAATCTCAAATTTAAAAAATAGACTTTACATATAAAGGATTTTAGTGTAAAATATATATAGTAGTATTTTAATGCTGAAGTATAGCATAAATATAACAGAGAGGTGCTAACTATGGAACCAATGTATAAAAGAGTATTATTAAAACTCAGCGGAGAAGCTCTTGCAGGCGATAAAAAGAGCGGTCTTAATTATGATGTAATTACAGACATCTGCACAAGTATCAAGAAGGTTGTTGATGCAGGTGCACAGGTAGCTATCGTTGTAGGCGGCGGAAATTTCTGGCGTGGACGTTCAAGCGGAGCTATGGACAGAACACGTGCAGACCATATCGGTATGCTTGCAACTGCTATGAATGCTCTTGCTGTTGCTGACGTACTTGAATCACTTGGCTGTGAGGTACGTGTTCAGACAGCTATTGCAATGCAGGCTGTTGCAGAACCTTATATCCGTAATCGTGCAGTACGTCACCTTGAAAAGGGCAGAGTAGTTATTTTCGGCTGCGGAACAGGAAATCCCTTCTTCTCAACTGATACAGCAGCTGCTCTCCGTGCAAGTGAAATAGAAGCTGATATATTCCTTAAAGCTACACTTGTTGACGGCGTATACGACAAGGATCCCCACAAATATGATGATGCAAAGAAATATGATAAGCTCAGCTTTTCACAGGTTATTGCCGAAGGTCTTGCTGTTATGGATTCAACAGCAGCAGCGATGTGCCGTGACAACAATAAGAAGATGCTTGTATTTGACCTCAGCCGTCCCGATAACATCTATTACGCTGTAATGGGTGAAAATATAGGTACTGTAGTATCTGAAGAAATATAAACTAATTATTATATCTATATCGAAAGGAATGTTTTAAAATGAAAGAAACAATTAATCATGCAAAGGAAAAAATGATTAAGAGCCTTGGTGCTCTTGATAAGGAGTTTGCAGCTGTACGTGCAGGCCGTGCAAATCCCGCTGTACTTGACAAGGTAATGGTGGATTATTATGGTGCTCCTACTCCTGTAAACCAGATGGCAGCTATTTCCGTAGCAGAGGCAAGAATCCTCGTAATCCAGCCTTGGGATAAGTCCTCCCTCAAGCTCATAGAGAAGGCTATTCAGTCATCTGACATCGGCATTAATCCTACAAACGACGGAAATGTTATCCGCCTTGCATTCCCTCAGCTTACAGAGGAAAGACGTAAGGAGCTCTGCAAGAGCATCAAGAAATACGGTGAGGACTGCAAGGTTGCTATCCGTTCAATCCGCCGTGATACAATGGATAAACTCAAGGCAATGAAGAAAAATTCTGAAATAACAGAGGATGATCTCAAGGATTGCGAGAAGAAGGTGCAGGATCTTACAGATAAGTTCTGCGCTGACGCTGATAATGCTGTAACAGCCAAGGAAAAGGAAATTATGACGGTTTAATGGTGAAGTATGGCGATATTCAGTAAAAAAGAAACTCTTACACTTCCCGAACAGCTTCCTCAGCACGTAGGATTCATAATGGACTGTAACGGAAGATGGGCAAAGAAAAGAGGCTTGCCACGTCCCTTTGGTCATAAGGAAGGGGCGAAAAACTTCAAGAAAATCGTCCGTTATTGTAAGGATATAGGGCTTCAGAATATATCATTCTATGCTTTTTCCACAGAGAACTGGCAGCGACCTGATGACGAAGTCAATACTATAATGGAGCTTTTCCGTGAATATATCGTTGATGTACGTAATTTTCTCAGTGAAAACACACGTATGATTTTTCTTGGGGATAAATCCGCCTTTGATGAGGATTTACAGGAGAAAATGATAAAGCTTGAACAGGATACAGCTCATTATACTGAAATGACGCTGATGATGGCTGTTAATTACGGCGGCAGGGATGAACTTGCACACGCTGCAAGAATTCTTGCACAGAAAGCAGTAAACGGTGAAATAAAACCGGAGGATATTTCAGAACAGTCAATTTCCAATGAATTATATACAAAGGGAATTCCTGATGTTGACCTTGTAATCCGTCCTTCGGGAGAAATGCGCCTTTCAAACTATCTAATATGGCAGTGTGCCTATGCGGAGTACTACTTCACAGATATATTGTGGCCTGATTTTACGCCTGCTGAGCTTGACAAGGCTTTGATTGAGTTCGGCAGACGAAACCGCCGCTTCGGAGGTGTGTGATTTGCTGACACGTATTATCTCTGCGGCAGTAGGCATTGTCATAATGGTAACGATGCTTATTTTACATAATACACTTGCGCTGCCGTTTGTAACAGCAGGCATCACAGTAGTAATGCTGTTTGAGTTACTGAGAGCAGTAAAACTGGAGAAATGTCTCCCTGTACTTATATCCTCGGCAGCTTATGGTTTAGCAGTTCCTTTTGCTTACAGTTTTCATAAGTTTTATGAATCTTCCGATTTCAAAGGTAATACGGAAATATTCATTTTTGCTTTTGCTGTATTATGTTGTTTTGTAATTTTTGTCACATGGCTGTTTAATCATAAAAAAATACGCTATGAGCAGATATTTTTTGCTTTGGCTGCAACAATTCTTATACCGCAGGCAATGAGTACGATGGTTCGCATTGAGCGTGAAAATAGTGAACATGGCGTTTTTCTGCTTGTTATGGGACTCTGCGGCGCATGGATAGCCGATTCAGGCGCATATTTCACAGGTGTTGCAATAGGAAAGCATAAGCTTTGCCCCGAAATCAGCCCGAAAAAGACAATAGAAGGCTTTGTGGGCGGTATGATTTCTACAGCAGTTGTATTTGTGGCAGCATTTGCGGTTTACAATAATTTAATTGCAGATAATTCAATGAAGCAGGAAATCGGAAGCTATTTTGCTGTAGCTGTTACAGGATTGCTTTGTGCGGTCATAGGAACAGTGGGAGATCTCTCTGCATCTATGATAAAACGACAGATAGGCTTTAAAGATTACGGAAAAATAATGCCCGGACACGGCGGTCTTATGGATCGTTTTGACAGTGTTCTTTTTGTATTGCCTACTTTTTATTGCCTTATATCTATATCATACAACCTGAACATTTTATAATCAAGAAAGGCGACTCAGGTTGCCTTTCATGTTTTATAAAGAGGTTCATCTGTGCAGGAATAACCATATACAAAGGAGTAATAATATTAATGAAAAGGGTTTCTATTTTAGGTTCAACAGGCTCTATCGGTACGCAGTCAATAGAAGTCTGCGAAAAACATGGTCTGGAAATAATTGCTCTTGCCGCACACAGCAGTGTGGATATGCTTGAAGAACAGGCAAGAAAATTCCGCCCGAAATATGTTGCAGTGTACAATGAGGAAAAATATGGTGAATTGAAAAGCCGTCTTTCAGATACAGATGTGACTGTGCTCTGCGGTATGGATGGTCTTTGCCATATAGCGTCTCTCGATGAGAATGATATAGTTCTTAATTCAGTAGTTGGAATGGTAGGACTTCTTCCGACTCTTACAGCTATAAATGCAGGTAAGGATGTTGCACTTGCGAATAAGGAAACCCTTGTTGCAGGAGGAGCTCTTGTAACATCTCTTGCTAAGGAGAAAGGTGTGAAGATATATCCTGTTGACAGCGAACATTCGGCTATATTCCAGTGTTTACAGGGTAACAAGCCTGAGCAGGTCAATAAGATTATACTTACTGCCTCTGGAGGCCCTTTCTACGGATATTCCTATGAACAGCTTAAAAATGTAACAAAAGCTGATGCTTTGAAGCACCCTAACTGGGATATGGGAAACAAGATTACCATAGATTCAGCAACTCTCATGAATAAGGGTTTGGAATTTATTGAAGCAAAGTGGCTTTTTGACCTTGAACCTGAGCAGATTGATATAGTTGTGCATCGTCAGAGCGTAATACATTCCGCAGTTGAGTATAAGGATTATGCGGTTATAGCTCAGCTTGGCGTTCCTGATATGAAAATACCGATACAGTATTCACTTCTTTATCCCGAAAGAGTTGAATGTCCTACGAAACCGCTTTCGCTGACAGATTACGGAACCCTTACTTTTGCAGAGCCTGATTATAAGACTTTCAAGTGTCTCAGTGCTGCAATTGAAGCTATTTCAAGAGGGGGAGCATATCCCTGTCTTGTAAATTCAGCTAATGAGGAAGCAGTAAAAGCATTTCTCAATGACGAAATAAAGTTCATACAGATAGGGGAAATTGTTTCCTCTGTTCTTGAAAAATTCCCGTATACCGAAATAAAATGCTATGAAGATGTAACAGCTGCGGATGCTGCTGCAAGAGAGTATGTAAGAAGCATTATAGGTTAATTGGAGAGCGAAAGGATAAGATATGGGTATAGTAATAGCTTTGTTGATTTTCGGACTGATAGTTACAGTCCATGAATTCGGTCATTTTATATGTGCAAAGCTCAGCGGAATAAAGGTGCTGGAATTTGCAGTAGGAATGGGACCTAAGATTATCCAGCGTCAGAAGGGCGAAACAATGTATTCTCTGCGGCTACTTCCTATCGGCGGATATTGCGCTATGGAGGGTGAAGACAGTTCGGGCGATGATCCCAGAAGCTTCCGCAATGCAAAGCTGTGGAAAAGAATGGTTGTACTCTTTGCAGGTGCAGGTATGAACTTTGTCCTCGGAATAATAGCTGTAATAATCATGGTGTCCATGATGACAGAAATTCCTACAACGCAGATTTCAGGATTTGCAGGCGTAAAGGGGGAGGACGGAACACCGACATATTATGCTGAGAGCTATAAATCAGGACTCAGACATGATGATGTAATAGTGAAAATAGACGATACTCCGATTTTCAGTATATTTGACCTGAATTTCATGTTCATGCTTGACCCTAACGACGATACCCATGATATAGTGGTAAAGCGTGACGGTGAAAAAATGGAGTTCAAGGATGTGAAGTTTCACAATTCCAATACAGGTGAAGTTATGGATTTCGGACTTGTCTACAAGGAAAAAACTGTAGGCGGAGTTTTAAATTGTTCAGGCAGAATATTCGTGTCAATGGGGCACGTAGTTGAGCTTTCGCTGAAGCATATCTTTACAGGAAAAGTCAGCAAAGATGAAGTATCAGGTCCTGTAGGCGTAGTTACAACAATTAGTGAAACTACTGAACAGGCTGAATCCACGGAAGATGCTGTATTCAATATCGTCTATATGATTTCATTGATTTCAATAAATCTTGGAATCATGAACCTACTGCCCATACCGGGACTTGACGGCGGACGGCTTCTTTTCTGCTTTATTGAGCTTATCAGAAGAAAACCTGTGAAGCCTGAGCATGAAGGGTATGTCCATCTTGCGGGAATGGTGCTTGTATTTGGCATAATGATATTTGCAACCTTCAATGATATTATGAGATTATTTGAAAAATAACAGAAATACCGTACAAAGGCAGCTTTGTACGGTATTTAAAAAAAGGAGTAAATACTATGAGAAATGTCAGAGCTGTGAAAGTCGGAAACTGCGTTCTTGATGGGAAGCATATCTACATACAGTCAATGCTGAATGTACGTTCAGACGATATAGAAGGCAGTGTAAAGCAGGCTGTAGAGCTTGAAAAAGCAGGCTGCGAAATAGTACGTGCAGCAATTCCAGATATGGAGGCTGTAAAGCTTATTCCTGCTATCAAAGAAGCAGTAAAAATTCCCCTTGTAGCTGATATACATTTTGATTATCGTCTTGCAATTGAAGCCGCAGCTGCCGGAGTAGACAAGATTCGTATAAATCCCGGAAATATTGGCGGACTTGACAGGGTAAAAGCCGTTGTTGACGCTTGCCGTGCAAGAAATCTTCCTATACGCATAGGAGTGAATTC
Source organism: Ruminococcus sp. (assembly GCA_017517145.1). GTDB lineage: Bacteria > Bacillota > Clostridia > Oscillospirales > Ruminococcaceae > Ruminococcus. The sequence goes on along the minus strand of JAFXAJ010000044.1, from coordinate 7,506 downwards.
AGGTTCTCTTGAAAAAGAACTTCTGGCAAAATATGGTTCTCCGACTCCCGAAGCACTTGTAGAAAGCGCATTGAACCATGCGGCATTACTGGAGAGATTTGATTTCAACGACATAGTTATATCCATAAAATCCTCTGATGTAAACAGAATGTTGGCTTCATATCGTTTAGCCGCTGAGAAATGCAGTTATCCTCTGCATCTGGGTGTAACTGAGGCAGGAACAGAACGTATGGGACTGATAAAGTCAGCAATAGGCATAGGAGCACTTCTTTGCGATGGAATTGGAGAAACTATCCGTGTATCACTTACCGATGAACCTGTAAAGGAAATAGCAGCAGCAAAGGATATTCTTAAATGTATTGGCAAGAGAAAGGGCGTTACGATTGTAAGCTGTCCTACCTGCGGACGCACGAGAATTGACCTTATCGGCACTGCAAAGAAAGTTGAAGCAGCACTGGCTGATTCCGAAAAGGATATAACAGTAGCAGTTATGGGCTGTGTTGTAAATGGTCCCGGAGAAGCAAGAGAAGCCGATATAGGCATTGCAGGCGGAGACGGCTGTGCAGTTATTTTCAAGAAAGACGGTACACAACGTAAAATCAAGGAGGAGGAAATAGTATCTGAGCTCCTTGCGGAGGTAGAAAAACTCTGATGGATATAAATTTATCTGAATTCTTGAAAGAATATTGTCCTGATATTCCCGAAACTGTGCGTGAAGGACGGGTATACAAGCTTACATATTCCGACGATTTGAAGAATTTTTCTTTTTATGCTGAATTCAAAAATATAGTGCCCTACAGTGATATATCGGCGTTTAACAATGCAGTTACGAAAGCGCTGGAAATAGAGTCAGTTACGCTTAACCCCCGTTATCCTAAAGAGCTTTTTGGTATTTCCTGCATGGGTGACCTCATAGAGCGACTGAAACGTCAGGTATCTGTGGTAAACGGATTTCTCAACGATGCAGAAATCCACATAAACGGCGGAAATATTGATATTATTCTGAAACACGGCGGACTTGATATGCTGTCAAAGTGTGCATTTTCAAGGCATCTTTCGCAGCTGATATATAATCAGTTCGGCATTAATTTCAATATTAATCTTGGAGGAGATGAAGCAGTTTCTAACGAGGTATACGACGAACTAATAGAAAAAGCGGCAGCTGAACTTCCAGATTACAGCGAACAGCTTATACCGGAAAAAACACCGCAGGAAATCCATTTAGAAGCCGCTGCTGCAGCTGTACCTACTCAGGTGATTGACAATAGTATAGCAGATCTTGTATTTGACCGTGAATCGGCAGAAATAATTTACGGACGTTCAATAAGAGAAACACCACAGTCAATATCCAAGGCAGTACAGAATCTCGGAACAAAAACGGTAGTAGTCGGAGATGTATTTGCAAAGGAAATAAAGGAACTGCGCAACGGCAAAAGCGTTGTTACGTTTAATATAACAGACTACAGCGGTTCTCTTATGGTTAAGTGTTTCATCAAAGAAGATGAAAAAGAAGAACTTGAAAAACTTAATGGAATAAAATCGGGAGCGTCGCTGCTTGTTTCCGGAAAAATAGATTATGACGAATATGCGAGAGATATTTGTGTACTTGCCAATTCAATAATCAAGGTAAAACGAGTTCCGAAAACGGACAATTATCCCGAAAAACGAGTTGAACTCCATTGTCATAGCAATATGTCTGCAATGGACGCTGTAACCGACCCTGTAAAGCTTATAACACGGGCAGCAGAGTGGGGACATCAGGCAATGGCGATTACAGACCACGGCTGTGTACAGGCTTTCCCTGATTGTATGTATAATATGCCAAAGAATTTCAAAGTTATTTACGGCATGGAAGCTTATGTTGTAAATGATATTGACAGGGAAATGATACTTAAAAATCCTGACAGCCGTGATTTCAATGATGAGATTATAATATTTGACGTTGAAACAACAGGTTTAAGCTTCACAAAGGACAGGCTGACAAGCATTGCTGCTGTCAAACTGAAAAATATGCAGAATGTGGACACCTTTGAGATATACGTCAATCCTCAGATGCATATACCCGAAAAAATCACAGAACTGACAAGTATTACTGATGAAACTGTAGCAAGTGCACCATTGGAAGATGAGGCACTGCGGAAATTTATGGAATTCTGCGGAGAAAATCCTGTACTTGCAGCGCATAACGGAAATTTTGATATAACCATGATAAATGAGGTGTGCAAGCGTCACAGTATAGATTTCAGATATAACTGGATTGATACGCTTGTGTTATGTCAGGCTATGCTTCCTGAAATGGGCCGTCACAAGCTTAATAATGTTGCAAAAGCCCTGAAATTAGGCGGATTTGAGCATCATCGTGCCGACCAGGATGCGTTAATGCTGTCAAGGATATATATTGAACTTGTAAATCGTCTGAAATCCCAGAGGGGATTCACAAATATTGGTCAATTAAACGACATAGTAAATGATATAGATGTTAAAAAGCTTCGTTCATATCATCAGATAATTCTTGTACGAAATCAGGCAGGACTTAAAAATCTTTACCGTCTTGTATCTGTAAGCAACCTTGATTATTTCTATAAAAAGCCGCTTATTCCTAAATCAGTGCTCATGGAACATCGTGAAGGTCTGATTTTTGGAAGCGCCTGTGAAGCCGGAGAATTATTTCAGGCTATGCTTGACAGAAAATCCGAAGGAACTATTGAAAAACTGGCTGAATTTTATGACTATCTCGAAATACAGCCGTTGTGCAATAATGAATTTATGGTTCGTGAAGGTGTGGCAGCGGACGATGAAGAACTTCGTCGTTTCAATCAGTATATAGTTGATTTGGGCGAAAAGTTGAATATTCCTGTATGTGCAACCTGTGACGTACATTTTATTGACCCTAAAGACGCTATTTATCGTAAGATAATTCTTGCAAGTATGGGCTTTAAAGATGCGGAAAATCAGGCAATGCTCTATTTCCGCACTACCGATGAGATGCTCAAAGAATTTGATTATCTCGGAGAGGACAAAGCCAAGGAAGTAGTAATCACAAATACCAATGCTATTGCTGATATGGTTGAAGTTGTAAGACCTATACCGAAGGGCACATTTACACCGACAATTGACGGTGCAGAAGATGATCTTGTACGCATCACACATGATAAGGCTTATGAGATATATGGAAATCCGCTGCCTGAACTTGTAGAAAAGCGGCTTGACAGAGAGCTTTCATCAATTATCAAGCATGGTTTCTCGGTGCTTTATATTATCGCACAGAAGCTCGTATGGAACTCGGTTGAAAATGGCTATCTTGTAGGTTCAAGAGGTTCTGTCGGTTCATCTTTTGTTGCTTCAATGGCAGGAATATCCGAGGTTAATCCTTTGCCGCCCCATTATATATGCCCGAATAAGGAATGTAAATACAGTGAGTTTATCCTTGACGGAAAGTGCGGTTCGGGATTTGACCTGCCACAGAAAAACTGTCCTAAGTGCGGAACGGATATGCTCAGAGAGGGGCATGACATTCCCTTTGAAACATTCCTTGGATTTGACGGTGATAAAGCTCCGGATATTGACCTTAATTTTTCCGGTGAATATCAGTTTTATGCCCACAGATATACAGAAAAGCTGTTCGGAAAGTCAAACGTTTTCAAGGCTGGAACAATCTCTGCCGTTGCAGATAAAACGGCTTTCGGTTATGTAAAAAAATACTGTGAAGAAAACGGAATAAGCCTGAACAATTCTGAGATGACAAGGCTTTCCATAGGTTGCACCGGTATCAAGCGTACAACAGGACAGCATCCGGGAGGAATGGTTGTTGTACCTTCCGATTATGAGGTATACGATTTTACCCCTGTTCAGCATCCTGCGGATTCAGCGGATTCAGAAGTAATTACAACCCATTTTGACTTTAATTCTCTCCATGATACTATATTGAAGCTTGATGAACTGGGACACGTTGTACCTACATTGTATAAACATCTGGAGGATTTAACAGGTCTTGAAATAAAGGATATTCCAGCTTATGATTCCGAGGTTATAAAAATGTGCACTGACTGTACGGTTCTTGGAGTTACAGAGGAAGAAATTTTCTGCAAAACCGGAAGCCTGGGAATTCCTGAAATGGGAACGAACTTCACAATAGGTATGCTTCTGGATGCCAAACCATCAAGATTCAGTGACTTTTTACAGATTTCAGGACTTTCTCACGGTACTGACGTATGGCTTGGAAATGCCAAAGACCTGATTGAAAACGGAACTTGTACAATATCCGAGGTTATCGGTACTCGTGACAGTATCATGACATACTTGCTTTATAAGGATGTAGAACCGAAAATGGCATTTCAGATAATGGAGTGGACAAGAAAAGGAAAAGCTTCCAAGCAGTTTACATCTGAAATAATTGAAATGCTGAAAAGTCACAATGTTCCGGAATGGTATATTGAAAGCTGTCTGAAAATCAAGTATATGTTTCCTAAGGCTCATGCGGCTGCTTATGTTATAGCAGCAATGAAGCTGGGTTGGTTCAAGTTATATAAGCCATTGGAATATTACTCCACTTATTTTTCAGTACGAGGTGAAGATTTTGATGCTGAGCTTGCATCAAAAGGCAAGGAAGCAGTGCGGGCAAAAATTGCTGAACTGAAAGAACTGGGCAATGACCGTTCAAAAAAGGAAAGCGATTTGTACGATATATTGCTGATTACAAACGAAATGCTGTCGAGAGGATATGAGTTTTTACCTATAAACCTTTTTAAATCTCATGCAGTAGATTATCTTATAGAGGACGGTAAATTGAGAATACCATTTGCAGCCATGTCCGGTGTAGGAGAGAATGCCGCAAAGGGTCTTTACGAAGCAGCCCAGTCAGGCGGATTTATTTCCATAGAAGAATTTCAGCAGATGAGCAATGTGTCAAAGACGACAATAGATATGCTGAAAAGCATCGGAGCTTTTGGTGATTTACCCGAATCTACACAGATGTCATTCTTTTAACTTGACTTTATTATGATGTTATGGTATCATATTATCATAGTAACACGCTAAAGTGTCTGATACCTAAACGTGAAAGGAGTATTTATGAAAAATTATGATCTTATAACTCCCGAGGGCACAAAGGATCTGCTTTTCGGTGAGTGTATTGTAAGAAGAACAATTGAAGATACACTGCTCAGACTTTTCAAGAGCAGGGGATACAGCGAAATTATAACACCGGGACTTGAATTTTTCGATGTATTCAATATGAAATCTCGTTATTTTCCGCAGGAGAATCTTTACAAGATGACTGACAGCAAGGGCAGACTTATTGTAATGCGCCCTGATTCAACAATGCCTATTGCAAGAGTTGTGGCAACTCGTCTCCGTGATGCTGAACTGCCTCTGAAACTCTGCTATAATCAGACGGTATACCGTAATGAATCCCTCTTAAAGGGCAGAAGTGACGAAACAGTTCAGGCAGGTATTGAACTTATTGGTTCTGAAATGAAAATGGCTGACCTTGAGGTAATTTCAGCAGCTGTTGACGCTTTAAAGGCATTTGGACTGGAATTCTCTCTTGAAATCGGACATATCGGCGTATTCAAGACGCTCGTTGAACGTCTTGACGCTGATGAAAAGGACAAGGATTATATACGTAAGCTTATAGAGAATAAGAATTTCCCTGCACTCAATGATTTCCTTGATACCTTTGGCAGCAACAGCATTACCGTTGCACTTAAAAAGCTCCCTGCACTTTTCGGCGGAGAAGAAGTATTTGAAAAAGCAGAGGAGATTCTCCCTGATGAAAATGTAAAGAGAATACTTGATGAGCTTCGTGAAATTTACTGTGATATAGCTGAAATCTGCGGCAATGAAGGAAATATCACCGTAGACCTTGGACTTGTAAACAAGACTGATTATTATACAGGACTTATAATCAAGGGTTATCTGAAGGGACATGGCGAGGAGGTTATCTCCGGAGGACGTTATGACAAGCTCATTTCAGATTTTGGTTACGACATACCTGCTGTAGGATTTGCAGTAAATGTAAATGCAATCTCAAAGGTAATTGAGAGAAACGGAATACTTCCCACAGATCCCTCACCTGATGTAATAGTGTATGCAGAGGAAGGCTGTGAAGCTGCTGCAATCAAGCAGGCAAGGGAACTCCGTGAACAGGGATTTATTGTGGAAAATGCACTGTTCAGCGACATAGAATCTGTCAGAGAATACGCTAAGGAAAAGAGAATCGGCAAGGTTGTAGTAGTTGACTGTGACAGCGAGGAGGATGAAATATGAACAAACCGATAAGAATCGCTCTCACAAAGGGCAGACTTGAAAAGGATACAGTAGGACTTCTTGAGAAGCTTGGATTTGATTGTACAGCAGTACGTGAAAAGGGCAGAAAGCTTATACTTCCCGTACCTGATGCAAATCTTGAAGTTGTACTTGCAAAAGCAAATGACGTTATTACATACGTTGAGCATGGTGTATGCGATATGGGAGTTGTAGGCAAGGATACAATTATGGAGATGAAAGGCAAGTTTTTTGAGCTTGTTGATCTTGGTTTCGGCAGATGTAAATTTGCTCTTGCAACTAAAAAGGGATTTGATTTTTACAGCGGTTACGGTGTAAAGACAATTGCTACAAAGTATCCTAATGTGGCAAGAAGCTTTTTTGAGAAAAAGGGCATGGATACAGATATTATCAAGATTGAAGGTTCTGTTGAGCTTGCACCTATTCTCAATCTTGCAGACGGTATAGTCGACATAGTAGAAACAGGAACAACATTAAAGGAAAACGGACTTGAAGTTATTGAGGACGTTGCACCTATTTCTGCACGTCTTATTGTTAATACAGTAAGCCTTAAAATGCGACAGGCTGAAATTGAAAGACTTATTACACTTATTGAGGAGAATCTGTAAATGAAAAAGATATACGCAAACGGCACAGATGAAAAGGCATTTCTTGCAGAGCTTAACAAGCGTGCAGGAGAGACAAATAAAAAGGTAACAGAGACAGTTTCCGCAATTATTGACGATGTCCGTGAGAACGGCGATGAGGCTGTAAAGAATTATACTCTCAAATTTGACGGAAATCTTCCCCAGTATTACGAAGTACCCCGTGAGGTTATAAATGACGCTCTTACAGAGGCTGATCCCGAATTTGTAACAGCACTTCTCAACGCACAGGAAAATATTGCTGATTTCCACAACCGCCAGAAAGAACAGGGATTTATTGACCCTAAGGAAAACGGCGTAATTCTTGGACAGAGAGTACGTGGATTGTCCCGTGTAGGTCTTTATGTTCCGGGCGGCACAGCTGCATATCCCTCCAGCGTTCTTATGAATGCAATTCCCGCAAAAATTGCAGGAGTTAAGGAAATCGTTATGGTAACACCGCCCTTAAAGGACGGCACACCTAACAAGGATATACTTGTAGCAGCTGCTATCTGCGGAGTTGACAGAGTATTTATGTCAGGCGGAGCTCAGGCAATTGCTGCTCTTGCATACGGTACAGAGGAAATTCCAAAGTGTG
>JAFXAJ010000043.1 GCA_017517145.1 Ruminococcus sp. | reverse complement strand
TATCTCTCAAAAAGATAATAGATGAGTTCAAGCTTGAAACCATCTACATCCAGAAAGAGCCCGAAGAAATCTTTGTCTGCGAGACAGAGGTTAACAGACCGGGACTCCAGCTCATGGGATTCTATGAGTATTTCAACCCTGAGCGTGTACAGATTATCGGAAAGGTAGAGTTTGCCTATCTTTCAACACTTGATGAAGTAACAAGGCGTGAGAGATTACAGCTTCTCTTTGCCCAGAGACTTCCTGCAATCATAATTACCCGTGAACTTCCCTATTTTGCGGAAATGCTGGAGCTTGCAAGGGAATATGAAATTCCGCTGCTCAGAAGTAAGGAAAGCACATCTAATTTCATGTCTGGACTTATTGCGTTCCTCAATCTTAATCTTGCGCCCAGAATTACACGCCACGGCGTACTTATTGAAATTTACGGTGAGGGTGTATTTATCACTGGTGAAAGCGGCGTAGGCAAGAGTGAAACAGCAATTGAGCTTGTAAAGCGCGGACACCGTCTTGTAGCTGATGACGCTGTAGAGATACGCAAGGTATCGAATATCAGTCTTGTAGGAAGTTCGCCTGACAATATCCGTCATTTTCTTGAACTGAGAGGTATTGGTATAATCAACGCTCGTCGTCTTTTCGGTATTGGTGCAGTAAAGACAACAGAAAAGATTGACCTTGTAATTGAACTTGAGCAGTGGAATCCTGAAAAAATGTATGACAGAATGGGTGTGGATACAGAATATGTATCGATTCTCGGTGTAAAGGTTGCATCGCTTACTATTCCTGTAAAGCCCGGACGTAACCTTGCTGTAATACTTGAAGTTGCGGCAATGAACAACAGACACAAGAAAATGGGATACAATGCAGCGGCAGAGCTTCTTAACAGCCTTGGAATGGAGTCTGAACCTAAGGAGACAATACGTAATTACGAAACATTCTGATAAATGTATATATGCGGATATTCCGTGAAATATCCGCATATATTTTAAAGGTTCCCTAAAGTGATATTGCAATAATACAGAATCTTAGGAGTTAATCATAGGAGAATGAGCATGATAAACATCGACGAAATTGGCAGAATATGTGACAAATTCAACTGCAAATATACAACAGGTAGTTTATTAAAAGATTATACAACATTCAGAATCGGCGGAAAATGTACGCTGCTGATTGATGTTACATCATCTGAAGCCGCAGTTGAACTTATTGGCTATATACGCATAAATGACGTAAAATACGCTATTATTGGCAGAGGAAGCAATATACTTGCAGCTGACAAGGGTTTTGACGGAGTTTTACTCCATCTTGGCAGCGGATTTTCAGCAGTTGAAATCAACGGAACGACTATCAGAACCGAAGCAGGAGCATCTCTTGCAGACGTGTGCAAGAAAGCACAGCGGGCAGGTCTCAGCGGCATGGAGAATCTTTATGGTATACCAGGTTCAGTTGGCGGAGGACTGTATATGAATGCAGGTGCTTATGGCAGCGAAATGAAAGATGTGGTTGTTTCAGCGGAATATATAGATGAAAACGGTAGAATATGTGAAATATCCGCAGAAGATATGGATTTATCCTACCGCCACAGCATATTTTCTGAGCGAAACTGTATCATCACATCAGTAACTTTTGAACTTACTGAAGGTAATCCTGACAGTATAAAGGAAGCTATGGCTGAGTGTATGCAGAAACGCATCTCCAAACAGCCTTTGGAATTTCCAAGCGCAGGCAGCACCTTCAAAAGACCTGTGGGCAGTTATGCTTCACTGCTTATAGAGCAGTGCGGACTTAAAGGAATGTCAGTGGGCGGTGCGCAGGTAAGTGAAAAACATAGCGGTTTTGTGATAAACAAGGGCGGTGCAACCTGCTCTGATGTGCTGGAGCTTTGCAGAAAAGTCAGAGAAATTGTACAGGAGAAAACAGGCTACAGCCTTGAGCTTGAGCCGATTATATTTGAGTAAGAGGATTATTTATGAGACTGGTAATTGTAACAGGAATGTCAGGTTCGGGAAAGTCCAGCGTTATGGATGTAATGGAGGATATAGGCTATTATTGTATAGATAACATTCCTCCTAAGCTTATATCTCAGTTTGTAGACCTCTGCCGCAAGTCCGAAGGAGGAATTGACCGTATAGCGGTAGCTGTGGATATTCGCACAGGTGATATGTTCACAGAAATATTCCATTCATGGCAGTACCTGAAAACAGAGAAGGATATAGAAATCAGCGTGCTTTTCATTGAAGCCAATGATGAAGTACTTATCAAGAGATACAAGGAAACAAGACGAAAGCATCCTCTTGACGAGAAATTCAACGGTTCAATGCACGATGCTATAGTATATGAGCGCAGCCGTCTTTCTCAGTTACGTGAAATAGCTGATTTCTACATAGATACATCTGAGCTTTCAGCTGCGCAGCTAAAAAAAATAGTCAAGGATACTTTTCTTGAAAACAGCAATGATTCAATGCTGATAAAGGTCATGTCCTTTGGTTTTAAATACGGCGTATCAACAGAAGCGGACCTTGTTTTTGATGTGAGATGCCTGCCAAATCCATTTTATGTTGATGATCTTCGCAAACGAACAGGACTGGAGAAATGTGTTCAGGATTATGTAATGAACTGCAAAGATTCTAAAGCTCTTTTTGACAAGCTGACAGATCTTATTTCATATCTTATACCACTCTACATAAAGGAAGGAAAAAGTCAGCTTGTAATAGCATTCGGATGTACGGGCGGCAAGCATCGCTCTGTGACTTTTGCCGAGCACACAGCTCATTTTTTCGAAAAAAAGGGATACAAACCACAGAAGTATCACCGTGATATAACAAAGGATAAAAAGATATAACGAAAGAATCAAATATAAACGCATACATTATGTGTGCGTTTTTTTATGAAAAGAGTTGATTTGAAATGTCATTTTCTGATGAAGTGCGGAAGGAAATCTGCGCTGGAATAAACGATAAAGATAAAAGATTTGCCTGTCTGTACGGAATGTTGCTGTTCAGCAGAATACTCACAGCTAAGAGGATATGCTTCCAGAGTAAGAGCATAACTGCTGCGGAAACATTCGGAGATTTGTTCAATGCAGTTTTTCACTACAAAGCAGAATGTAGAAAGTCCGAATATAAAAACGGAAAAATCATGTATATATACGACATAACTGACAGGAAGCTTATAGACGAAGTGTTAGCAAAATATCGTTTTTCTGACGGTGAACGCAGTATGAATTCCGAAATCATTTCAATAGGCAGTCTTGGGGTATTTGCTGCAGGAGTATTTCTTGCCTGCGGAAGCGTCAATGACCCTGAAAAGGAATATCATCTTGAATTTACATCTCCTGAAGAAAAAATAGCGGAGGAGCTTATAGCGCTTCTTGCGGATATAGGAGTAACTGCCGGTATTACTGTTCGTCGTGGACAGTATATCGTATATATCAAGGGAAGTGAATCCATAGAGGATACGCTGACGTTCATCAATGCCCAGCAGTGCACCCTTGAACTGATGAATGTGAAGATATATAAAGATGTGCGTAATAAAGCAAACCGTATTACAAACTGTGATAATGCCAATATAAATAAGGTTGTAAAAGCGTCCATGAAACAGGTTGAGGATATACAGCTTATTGCGAAAACCCGTGGACTTGACAGCCTTACTGAGGAACTTAGAGAAGTTGCAGAAATACGGCTCGAAAGCACAGGATTGAGCTTGCAGGATATAGGCGAAAGTCTGAATCCTCCTATAAGCCGTTCAGGAGTAAATCACCGTTTCAAAAAGATAGCTAAAATAGCTGATAGTATACGTGAAAACGGAGGCAGCAATGAGAAGTGACGAGTTTGTACATCTTCATGTTCATACGGAATACAGCCTCCTTGACGGTGCGTGCCGCATAGAGGGTTTGATGAAGCGCCTGAAAGAACTGGGACAAACAGCAGTTGCAATTACAGACCATGGAAATATGTACGGAGCAATGGAACTGAGCCGAATTGCAGTAAAGCACGGTATAAAGCCGATAATCGGATGTGAAGTGTATGTTGCGCCTCGGACAAGATTTGACAAGGACGCTAAAATTGATTTAAAGCCGTATCATCTTATTCTTTTGTGTGAGAACAATGAGGGATACAGCAATCTTGTAAAGCTTGTTTCAGCGGCAAACATCGAAGGATTTTACAATAAACCACGAGTTGATAAGGAGCTTTTACGCAGATACAGCAGGGGACTGATATGTCTTTCAGCTTGTCTTGCAGGAGAGATTCCACGACTTTTATCTGATAATAATTATGACGGCGCAAAGAAAGCTGCACTTGAATATCTTGATATATTCGGTAAGGGAAATTTTTTTATAGAAATTCAGAATCATAATCTAAAAGGTGAACTTGAAATACTTCCACGGCTTTACAGATTATCGTTAGAAACGGGAATTCCGCTTGCTGCAACAAATGACTGTCACTATCTTACCCGCGAGGATTCAGAACTGCAAAAAGTTCTGATATGTATACAGACGGGTACGGTTCTTGGAGAGCAGAACGGCATAGATTTTGGGACTGATGAATTTTATGTAAAATCTGTGGATGAAATGGCTGAGCTTTTCCGTGGACATGAAGAAGCCGTTGCTGTAACGTCGCAGATAGCCGCAAGATGCAATGTAGATTTCAATTTTGACAGCGGTATAAAAATTCCGCAGTTTAAAGCAGAAGGAATAACAGATAACAGAAAATACCTGAGACAGCTTAGTTTTGAAGGGCTTTATCGTCATTACGGCAAAAATCCTTCGGAGGAAATAACACAGCGGCTTGAATATGAGCTTTCAGTTATTGAAGAAAAGCAGTTTGTGGATTATTTTCTGATTGTGTGGGATTTCGTCCGTTATGCAAAGGAAAATAATATCCCTGTAGGACCGGGCAGAGGTTCGGGAGCAGGCAGTCTATGCGCATATTGTATCGGAATTACCGGAATTGACCCGATGAAATACGGTCTTATGTTTGAGAGATTTCTCAATCCGGAACGTGTAAGTATGCCTGATTTTGATATAGACTTCTGTATTGAAGGAAGACAAGCAGTTAAAGATTATGTTGTAAATAAATATGGAGCAGATAAAGTTTCGGAAATAATAGCTTTTGACACGCTAAAGGCAAAGGCAGCCGTCCGTGATATTGTCCGTGTTCTGGGATTATCCTACAGCCTTGGTGATAAAATTGCAAAGATGATTGACCCGAAAAATGATCTGGCATATTCATTACGTGAGAATAAGGAGCTTGCATCTTTGTATACAGCTGACAGAGCGGTAAAACAGCTTATTGATCTGGCGTTGAAGCTGGAGGGGATGCCGAGACATACCTCGACTCATGCAGCAGGAGTTGTAATATCAGATGTAAGGCTTGATGAACTTGTGCCCGTACAGCGCAATGATAACACAATAATAACTCAGTATACAATGACGTATCTGGAATCGCTGGGACTTCTCAAAATGGATTTTCTTGGTCTGCGTAATCTCACAGTTATCCGTGACGCTGTGAGGGAGATACGGAAGATACAGTCTGATTTTGACATAAATAAAATTCCTGAAAATGACAGTGAAGTATATGCCATGTTGTCCGTAGGAGATACGGCAGGAGTATTTCAGTTTGAAAGCGGCGGAATGACAAAATGGCTCATGGAAATGAAGCCGGAGCGTATGGAAGATTTGATAGTGATAATATCCCTTTACCGTCCGGGACCTATGAAATCAATACCTGTGTATATAGAAAACAAGAGGAATCCGCAGAAGATAGAGTATGTTCATCCGCTTCTCAGGGAAACTCTGGAGGAAACTTACGGTGTTATGGTATATCAGGAACAGGTAATGGAGATATGCCGTAAGCTTGCAGGATATTCATACGGACACGCTGACATCGTGCGCCGTGCCATGGCGAAGAAAAAACATGAAGCTATGCTTATGGAACGTGAAAGCTTTGTAAGCGGTGCAGAAAAAAATGGTGTGTCAGCGGAAATAGCAAACAAAATTTTTGATGAAATGGTAAGTTTTGCATCGTATGCCTTTAACAAATCTCATGCAGCAGCATACGCCTATCTGGCATATCAGACGGCGTATCTGAAATGTCATTACAGAGGAATATATATGGCGTCACTCATGTCAAGTGTTATGACAGGGGGCGGCAGGCTTGCAGATTATGTTTCCGATTGCAGAGCAGGCGGAATTGAAGTAATGCCTCCTGACATAAACAGAAGCATGAGGGGATTCATATATGACGGAGAGAAAGTATATTTCGGACTTCTTGCAGTAAAGAATGCAGGCTGGGGGCTTGCAGATAAAATCATATCTTGCAGAGAAGAAAATGGCAGATTTACAGGTTTGCAGGATTTCTGCGAGAGGATAACAGGCAGGGAGCTGAATAAAAAGGCGCTTGAAAATCTAATAAAAGCAGGTGCGTTTGACGGATTGGGGCTGAATCGCCGTCAGATGCTTGAAAATTATGAGATGCTGCTTGAAATGGCAGGCAGGGG
>JAFXAJ010000042.1 GCA_017517145.1 Ruminococcus sp. | reverse complement strand
TTAGTCGCTAACGTAAGGAAGAAGTGCAATCTGTCTTGCCTTCTTTACAGCAACTGTAAGCTCACGCTGGTGGAATGCACAAGTGCCTGTAACTCTTCTGGGAAGAATCTTAGCTCTCTCAGTCATGCACTTTCTCAGCTTTGCGAGATCCTTATAGTCAATTCTCTCAATTCTGTCCGCACAGAACATACATACCTTCTTGCGGGGCTTCTTTGAGGGACGAGAATTTCTCTCTCTTTCCATGACAATTTCTCCTTTCGTAATATTGATTCAGCTCATTTTCGTCATTTTAGAACGGTACATCGCCGTCGCTGAGGATTTCTTCAAAATCCCCTGCATTTCCGTATGACATACTATCATTATTAGGTACAGCGGGCTGCGGTGGAGCTGCCTGCTGAGGCGGTGCCTGATAATTATTATAGTTATTGTTATAACCGCCGCCATAATTATTATTATAGCCGCTATTACCGTCATAGCTATTGCCGCCGTTTGTTCCGCTTTCCTGTTTTGAACCAGTGAACTCTACATTATCAACATAGACATCAGTTGTATAATGAGTAACATCCTGATGATTTCTATCCTGATAACTTCCAGTTCTCAGCGATCCTTCAACGCAGATCATGCTTCCTTTGCGGAAATAACGTGTAACAAACTCAGCAGACTGTCTCCACGCCATGCAGGTAATGAAATCAGCCTGTCTCTGACCTGTATTCTTATCGACAAAGCTTCTATTGACTGCTACGGTAAATCTACAGGAAGAAATACCGCTCTGAGTCTGTCTAAGCTCAGGGTCAGCAGTAAGTCTGCCCATTAAAATAACCTTATTCATCCGACATCCTCCCTTAAATAATGAAATACGGATTATTCAACGACTGTTACCAATGAACGAAGAACGCCGTCTGTAATGTTGAGACGTCTTGAAAGCTCAGCGGGATAATCAGGGCTTGAAACGAATGTGTAAATTACGTAGTAACCCTCTGTCTCGTCCTCGATAGGATATGCAAGCTTACGCTTACCCCAATCCTCGTTGACTTCAACAGCTTCAGCATGACGCTTGATTCTCTCCTCGAACTTCTGAACGAGAGCCTTCATGGGCTCCTCTCCGTTCTTGAGGCTGAACACAACCATTACCTCATATTTTGCGGATACCTTTGCCATTTCTGTACACCTCCTTCTGGATTCCGCCCGACAACTTACTGTGGGCAAGGATAATTATACCGCATCTGCGACACGATACTCATAAATTATATCACATAAAATCAAGCTTGTCAAGCATTTTTTCAAATTTTTCGGAAATTTCTGCATTATACAACCATTCCGCCGTTGACGCCGATTATCTGCCCTGTGATATATTCCGCCTTTTCCGAAGCAAGAAATACTACTGCATCGGCTATATGCCGTGGTTCACCGAATATTCCCAGCGGAATCTCCTCACGGATTAGTTCTAAATCCTCGACTGAAAAACGGCTGTTCATTTCGGTCATTATGAATCCTGGGGAAATGCAGTTAACACGTATTCCCGACGGCGCAACTTCTTTTGCAAGCGCTTTTGTAAAACCGATAATTCCGGCTTTTGAAGCAGAATAATCCACTTCGCAGGAAGCCCCGACTTCTCCCCACATCGACGAAATGTTTATAATACACCCTGATTTTTCTCTTATCATTGACGGCAGAAGTTTTCTTGTAAGTTCCATTGCCCCTACAAGATTTACATTTATTATATTACTGCTTTTTTCTTCTGAAATCGCAGTAAACAAGTCAATTTCAGATATTCCGGCATTGTTTACAAGGAGATTTACAGCACCCATTTTTTCGCAGGCAGCATCAATTGACTTCACATCAGAAACGTCTATTTCAAGAGATTCTCCACCGATTTCCGCTGCAAGAAGCGCCGCTTTCTCCGCCGAAGAAGCATACCCCACATAAACATAATAACCGTTTTCAGCAAGCGCTCTGCAAATCGCCGAACCTATACCGCCGCTGCCTCCTGTAACAACAGCTTTTTTCATCCGAATCACTCCTTTTTATACTAATTATAACACAAATCCAAAAAAATTTTAATTGTCATCATGCACAAATTTGAATTCCGCTTTCCGTACACATTTACCAAATTAACAAAAATAGTGACAGAATTATGATATTTTTTAAAAGCTATTGAATCTTTTATGATTATATGTTATATTATATTTTACGGACACATAATCCGAAGGATATTTCTATATTTGGAGGTTTTGTAAAATGACAGATTTAATTAAAACAAAATTCAGTAAATTCCTTGACTTTTCAAGAAAATATAATGAAAAAAGAGACGAAAACAGCAGTAAATTTAAAATCCTCAATATAATACTGATGTGCATATTCCCCATTTTCATCGTATGTATGGCAGAAATAAATCAGTTCAAATATTTTGGAGCGTTTCTGGAATTCGCCGTGAGCCGCCCTTCAATCCTGATTTTCAATTTCATTACCGCAGGTGTGATTTTCACTATACTCCTCGCAATATTCCGCAAAGGCTGGATAGCAACGGCAATACAGAGCTTTGTATATATGGCGCTCAGCATAACCGAGCTTTTCAAGTACGGAACTAACGGAAATCACCTGATTCTTTCAGATATGAAGCTTTTCAAGAGCGTTAAAAGCCTCAAATCTTTCGCTTATATAAAAATTACGCCCAACCTTATCATATATTGTCTTATCGTTATTGCATTTTTCATGCTTATATTCCATTTCAATCCTAAACTTCCCAGAAACAGAGGCTTCAAACGTGCAGTAACCGCTGTTGTTTGCTCTGTCACAAGTATATGCATGATTGTTTTCCCTGGTTTTTACGAGCCTGTATATCAGCTGTTCAAGGTTGATACAACCGCTGCAAACAACGCATTTCTTCTCAATGAAAAATTCGATAATAACAGCTTCCTCGCATTTCTTGTGGAAACTGCCTCGGAAAGCTTTGAAAACAGACTTGTTGAACCCGACAATTACAACGAGGAATACATAGAGGAAATCATCGACGATAATTCTGCTATTAACGAAAATTTCAACGGCGGTGTTAAACCTAATGTTATCGTTGTAATGAGCGAATCATACGCCGATTTCCGTGTATTTGAAGAACTCGGAATTGATGATTCTTACTACACAGGCTTTGATAAGGCTTGCGCAGAGGGAAAAAGCGGCATCGCTATTACCCCTACTTATGCAAGCTACACTGTACGTTCAGAATTTGAACTTCTTTTTGGTCTCCCCGTCAGAGGTCTGAACACACCCAATATGCCACAGAGAGAACTCGCTGACCGTGAACAGCCTGCCTTTGCTCAGTATTACAAGAGCTGGGGATATGATACAGCTTATGTTCATCCATTTCAGGGGTCATTCTACAGCAGAACAAGAGTTTACAGTGATTTCGGCTTTGACAGAATGATTTTCCATGATGATATTGAAGGCATTACCGATTTCACAGTTCCTGTTGAACATTTCGGCACTTATGTAGATGACAACACAATCTTCAATCAGCTTCTGGAACTTGTAAAAACTACAGATGATCCCATGTATATCCACACAACTACAATGCAGAATCATCAGCCTTACGATCAGGGTGAAGATCCCACAGATGAAATCGGCAATTACCTCACATGGGTTCAGCACACAAACGAATGTCTCACAGCATTCCTTGATGAACTCAGAACCCTTGACGAACCTACTCTCGTTTTCTTTGTAGGAGACCACTTCCCCTCGCTTAGAGGCGAAACAAGCGTTTATAATCAGCTTAATATAACAGGACAGAATTGCAGCGAGCTTTATGAACAGAAATATTTCTTCTGGAGTAACTACGGCGCAGATTTCTCCTCAGTTCCCGATGAAAAATTCTCATTCTTCTATGTTCCTTATATTATTGCCGATATTATCGACGCTCCCCACGACGCATTTATCGAAAGCATGGACGAAAATCTCAGGACAATTCCTGTATATTCCACTGATTACAACGATGGCACTCCCGACAATGAGGAACTGGACGTCCTCACCTACGACCGCGTGGTAGGTGATGTCATGTCGCCCTGCCCTATCCCCGATGAAGTTCTTGAAGCAAGTAAAGGAGAATAATTATGAAAGATATTGTTTTAAATTCAAAAGGCACTGCATCAACAACAGTTAACGAAAATAATTTTGCTGCAACAATGGGAAGCGGCTCACTCAATGTTTTTGCAACTCCTGCTATGGTTGCACTTATGGAAGCTGCTGCCTGCGACTGTCTTGCAGAATACCTTGATGACGGCGAAACAACCGTAGGCACTTCAATGGACATCAAACACATCGCCGCAACTCCCGATACTATGAAAGTTACTGCTGAAGCTGTTCTCACAGGTGTTAACGGCCGTGAATTTACATTTGAAGTAAAAGCCTATGACGAGTGCGGCGAAATTGGCTGCGGCACTCACAAGCGTTTCCTTGTATTCAGCGAAAAATTTACTGCTAAAACTTACGAAAAACTCAATAAATAATCTCAGACACCATGGCTCGCCATGGTGTTTTTGTGTGGAATAATTTTGTTCGCTATTTTTCTGTCTCTTATCATATATTTATCACATTAATGCTTATAATAAAGATGTAAACTATTTTTAAGCGAGGTAACGCCATGTCTGATATGTTTAATGATTACAATAACGACTATAATCAGGGCGATAAATATTATAACGAGGAAAATTATTCATACTACTCAGGTGATATGCCCCCAAAAAAGCCTAAAAAACACACTGCTCTTAAAGTCATAGCTGTATTTCTCTCCGCTGCTGTGGGATGTGCAGGCGGTATTCAGCTGTATCGTTTTATGGACAACAGCCGCTTTACAGGCGAAGAAAATTCCGAGAAAAAACCATCTTCTCAGGTTGAGGAGGTTATGAATACAAAAAATAACGATAAAGTCAGTTCAGAAAGCTCATCTTCGGAAAATCTCCCTGGACTTTTTGAAATTGCTTCACGTTCCGATGCTAAATATCTTCCCGATATAGTTGACGAAATTATGCCCTCCGTTGTGGGTATCTCATCACTTTTTGAAATTGAAACAGTAGTCAACAACAGCTTCAATCCATGGGGTAGCTGGGGATTCCAGAGCGAACCTCAGACTCGTGAAGGCGTTGGAACAGGTACAGGTATCGTCATGACAGAGGACGGTTATATCGTCACAAACGCTCATGTTATTTATATGCAGGATACCGATGAGTATACAGCCGGCGAAGCTAAGGAAGTTTCAGTTCTTTTCAGCAACGAAGAAGAATACGACGCTAAAATTGTTGCTTTTGATATAGAAACGGATTTGGCTGTTCTCAAAGTTGATGCATCTGGATTTACTCCAGCTACTTTCGGTAACTCCGATGAACTCCGTGTAGGAGAATTGGTTATAGCTGTTGGAAATCCTCTTGGATTTGACTTTTTCGGCTCTGTTACAAGCGGTATAGTTTCGGCTCTTGACCGTGAAATTTCCATAAATGACCGAAAAATGACACTGCTTCAGACTGACGCTGCAATAAACGAGGGTAACTCAGGCGGACCGCTCCTCAACAGCTGCGGTCAGGTTATCGGTATAAACTCCGCTAAACTCTCTGCAAGCTACGGCTCTGTTTCAATTGAAGGTCTTGGATTTGCTATTCCAATAAACAATGCAAAAGAAATTATTGACGACCTTATTAATTATAAGTATGTCAAAGGCAGACCTCAGATTGGTATTTCTGCTGTAGATATTACTGATGTCCATTCCAGCTATCTCGGACTTCCAATGGGAATTTATGTCCGCACAATTGCTGAGGGAAGTGCTGCTGAAGCTGCCGGCATAAAGGTCGGTGACATTATAATCGGCATAAACGATGAAGCTGTTACAACTATGGATGAACTTAACAGCATAAAAAACAAGTTCAAAGCCGGCGACAGTATCACACTTAAAGTTCATCGTGAGGGTGAGGATATTGATATTCCTATTGTACTTCACGAAGCCGTAAATGAAATGGAAGAAGAAACCACAGAGGAAACTACAACTGAACCTGCTGAGGAATCATTCAATCCTTTCCGCTAACAGAATAAATTAAAGGGTATCGGTTTTTCCGATACCCTTTATTATTACCAGTTAAAACAATCAGAAAGTAAAATAACACTATCCTTTGCTACATTTAAAAGACCGCCTGCTGTATGCCCTGTTTTTTCAGTGCCGTCAGCAAGTTCGATTCTGCAGTCACATTCCTTGACAGCAGTAATAAAAGGGATGTGTCCTGCCATTACTGCAAGCTCACCCTCAATACCTCTGACGGAAAGCTTTATCGCTTCACCCTCAAAAATATTGCCGTCAGGAGAAGATATTATTAATCCGAATGTGTTCATACTTCAATTCCCTTTGCCTTTTCTACCGCTTCATCAATTGTTCCGACAAAAAGAAATGCTGATTCGGGCAGGTTGTCATGCTTACCCTCGATAATCTCCTTGAATCCTCTGATTGTTTCGGAAAGCGGTACGTAAGTACCTTCAATTCCCGTAAACTTTTCAGATACGAAGAAAGGCTGAGAAAGGAATCTCTGGATTTTTCTTGCTCTCTGTACAAGAAGCTTATCTTCATCCGAAAGCTCGTCCATACCCATAATTGCAATAATATCCATAAGTTCCTGATAACGCTGAAGAATACGCTGCACCTCACGGGCAACAGTATAATGCTCATCGCCAAGAATTTCTGCTGAAAGAATTCGGCTGGTAGATTCAAGAGGATCAACCGCAGGATATATACCTTGTGAAGCTATATCTCTTGAAAGAACTGTTGTAGCGTCAAGATGGGCAAATGTTGTTGCAGGTGCAGGGTCTGTAAGGTCATCCGCAGGCACATAAACTGCCTGAATTGATGTTATAGAGCCTTTTTTAGTTGATGTGATACGCTCCTGCAATGCGCCCATTTCATTGGCAAGGGTAGGCTGATAACCAACGGCAGAGGGCATACGTCCAAGAAGTGCAGATACTTCTGAGCCTGCCTGTGTAAATCTGAAAATATTATCAATAAAGAGAAGTACATCCTGTCCCTCTTTATCACGGAAATATTCAGCCATTGTAAGTCCGGAAAGTGCAACTCTCATTCTTGCTCCGGGAGGTTCATTCATCTGTCCATAAACAAGTGTTGTATTGCTTAATACTCCTGATTCCTTCATCTCATTGTAAAGGTCATTTCCTTCACGAGTACGCTCTCCTACACCGGTAAATACGGACAATCCACCGTGCTGTTTTGCAACGTTATTGATAAGCTCCATAATAAGAACTGTCTTTCCTACGCCTGCACCGCCGAAAAGTCCGATTTTTCCGCCCTTAGAGTAAGGACATATAAGATCAATAACCTTGATGCCTGTTTCGAGGATTTCTGTTGAAGTCGAAAGCTCATCATAATCAGGAGCACTTCTATGAATATCCCAGTGCTCCTCTGTTTCGGGAGCAGGCTGATTGTCAACTGTATCTCCCAGAACATTGAATATTCTTCCGAGAGTTTCTCTGCCGACAGGTACGCTGATTGGTGCACCTGTATCTGTTACCGAAACACCTCTTTTTAAACCGTCCGTAGAGGACATGGCAATGCAGCGTGCTGTGTTGTCTCCGATATGCTGTGCAACCTCAACGGTCAGCGTCTTGTCGTTCTTTGGAATAGTTAATGCGTTGAATATGGGCGGCAGGCATCCTTCCTCAAAGCGAACATCGACTACCGGTCCCATTACCTGTGCTACAACGCCTTTTGTTGTTTCTGACATAATATTTATACCACCTTTAAGACAAAAGCTATGCTTTCATCAGTGTACTTCTTGCAAATCCACACACGGATTGCTTGTTTCTGGGCTACATACCGCTTCCCGCAACGATTTCAGTAATTTCCTGCGTGATAGCGCTCTGTCTTGCACGGTTATATGCAAGCTGCAAATCATCAATCATCTGTTTTGCATTCTTTCCTGCGGAATCCATTGCACAGCGTCTTGCAGCAACTTCGCTGGCAAAACTTTCACGTACAGCTGCAACGATTCTTCCGCATACATACAGCGGAACTGCCTTTTCCAGAACAGTAAGCTCATCGGGTTCAAAAATCATTCCTGTCATGTCCTCTGCTTTCTCGGGACGAGTCAGGGGAAGCACCCAATCTATTCTGCTTTCCTGCGACATCATGGAAATATACTCCGTACTGATTATGCCAAGCCGTTCAATTTCACCCTCGGTAAATCTGCGGCAAAGCTCCTTGGAAATTTCAGATGCCTGTTCAAAACTGAAATGTTCGGCGCTGTAAGCACCTCCGTATCTGTCGCAGGCACGCTTTCCTATTGCAATAAATTCTGCATCTGAATATTGTCCTGCAAGGCGAAACACATTGGAATTATAGCCGCCTGCAAGTCCTCTGTCTCCGGCAATAACAATAATACACGTTTTTCCGCCTTCATGATTCTGAATGTAAGCGCTCTTTTCACACTCTCTGTTTGCAGAAAGACTGCTTACAACCTTTTCAAGCATTTCAGTATATTCACGACTCTTAGCCATAGCTTCCATTGCTCTGCGTATCTTAGACGAGGCTACAAGTCCCATTGCTGTTGTGAGATGAAGTGTGGAATCGACACTCTTTATGCGGTTTCGCAGTTTTTTTGTATCGAGTCCCATTCACTCACCTCGTCATTCCGCTTAAAACCTTTTTGAGCTGTTCAATATCTTCGTTCTCAAAATATCCCTGCTCAAAACGCTCAAGCAGTTCTTTATTTTCAGCTTCAAGCTTGCTGTAAAGACGTTCCTCAAAATTCTTTACGTCTTTTACTTCAATTCCGTTAAGGTATCCCTTTGTTACGGCATAAACTATAGCTACCTGACATCCCACTCTTACAGGGGAATTTCTGCTCTGTTTGAGAACTTCAACAATTCTTTCTCCAAGTGCAAGTCTTGCTTTGGTATCAGCGTCAAGATCGCTTCCAAACTGAGAGAAGGACTGTAATTCACGATACTGTGAGTAGAGCAGCTTCAGTTCTCCTGATACTTTTTTCATAGCCTTCAGCTGAGCTGAACCTCCAACTCGGCTAACTGAAATACCGGGGTTGATAGCAGGCATTATACCTGCATGGAAAAGATCTGTTTCCAGGAATATCTGTCCGTCTGTAATAGAAATTACGTTTGTAGGGATATATGCAGATACGTCACCTGCCTGTGTTTCAATAATTGGGAGGGCTGTGATAGAGCCTCCGCCATATTCAGGAGCAACATTTGCTGCACGTTCAAGAAGTCTTGAATGGAGATAGAATACATCTCCGGGATAAGCTTCTCTGCCGGGCGGTCTGCGTATAAGCAGGGACAGCGCACGGTAAGCTACGGCGTGTTTTGAAAGGTCATCGTATATAATAAGTACATCTTTACCCTGTTCTCTGAAATATTCAGCCATTGCGCATCCGGAATAAGGAGCGATGTACTGCAAGGGAGCTGTTTCTGATGCAGACGCTGATACAATTATTGTATATTCCATTGCGCCGGCTCTTTCAAGCTCATTTGCAAGCTGTACAACAGATGTACTTTTCTGACCGATTGCTACATATATACATATAACATCTGTATTTCGCTGATTGATAATTGTATCAATAGCTATTTCAGTTTTACCTGTCTGACGGTCACCGATGATAAGTTCACGCTGGCCTCTACCTATGGGAATCATACTGTCAATAGCTTTGATTCCTGTCTGGAGAGGAACGTCAACACTTTTCTCTCGATAATTCCGGGAGCATCACTTTCAATAGGCCGTGTACCGCTTGCTGCAATTGCGCCCTTTCCGTCTATAGGCTCACCAAGAGCATTTACAACTCTGCCGAGAAAATTTTCTCCTACAGGTACAGATACAACCTTGCCTGTTCTGCGTACTGTTGTACCCTCCTTTATATTGTTCTTATCAGACAAAAGTGCTACAGACACTGTTTCGTCTTCAAGATTCTGAGCCATACCATAGCTGCCGTCTGAAAATTCCAGAAGCTCGCTTGCCATGCACTCTCTTATTCCATAAACTCTGGCTATACCGTCACCAACAAGAATTACTGTACCTGTTTCACGCATTTCAATACGTGATCTGTAATTCTTTATCTGAGCCTTTATAATACCGCTGATTTCCTCAGGTTTACTGCTCATCTGCCAATCACTTCCTTTACCTCATGCAGGGATCTGCGCAAACTTCCGTCGATTATCCTGCTTTCTGTTTCTATAACTATTCCGCCCATAATTGCGGGATCTACAACACATTCCAGTATTATCGTCTTTTTCATGGTCTTTTCCAACTTGCGGCGGATTCCTTCTGTTTCCGCCTCTGTAAGCTTTACGGCGCTTGTCACTCTTGCTACCGAGACATTTTCCGAAGCGTCAACCAGCTTACGATATTCAGCACAACAGCTGTCAAATAACTTTATTCTGCCCTTTTCACAAAGAAGCTGCATGAACATGGTGACATACTGCGGAACTGCGTTGGAAAAAGCCTCCTCAAGAGCTTTTACACGCTCTGAGAGATGAATTCCCGGACAAAGCAGAAATTCCATATACTCAGGATTTTCCCTGAATACTGCGGAAACAAGCTCCAGTGCCTCCAGATATTCTTTAGGAGCATTTTCTTCACAAGCTATGGCATACAATGCCTCAGCGTATTCTCTACTTATTTCCGTCATCATCATCACCAATTTCCGCAATAAATGAATCAATCATAGTACGATGATCCTGCATATTGATTTCTCTGCCCAGTATTTTTTCTGTAAGAACTGCGGATACGTCAATAATTTCACGTTTTATGTCCTCCTCAGCACTGCGGCGTTCAAGTTCTGCTGTGCTGCGTGCCTGACGGACAATACCCTCTGCCTGATCTCTTGCTTCGGCAACGATTCTGTTACCGTGATTCTTTGCGTCCTCTGAAGCTGTTCTGATAATTGTTTCAGCTTCTTCTTCTGCACTGCGGAGCTTTTCTTCCCACTGTTTCTTGCTGCTTTCAGCTTCAACAACGGAACGTTCTGCTTCATCGTATTTGCTGTCAAGGGTCTGCTGTCTTTGTTCCAGAACATTCTTCACAGGCTTGAACAGAAACTTTTTCAGTATGAGAAAAAGAATTGTGAGGTTGGCGAGGGATATTACAATCTGCCAGAAATTGACAGAAATTACATCTAATGACTGCATTGAATCAACCTCAAATCCTATTATTTAATATTACCCATTGTTTCAATGAGTATGTCAACAAGTCTGCCGGGAGCGACGAATATAAGCAGAATTGCGATAACGAGAGCGTAAAGACCTGTTGTCTCCGCAATAGCACAACCCATAAGCATTGTTGTTGTAACATTACCCTTACATTCGGGCTGTCTGCCGATAGCCTCACAAGCCTTTGCTACCGCATTACCTTCACCGATACCAGGTCCGATACCTGCGATCATTGCAATACCTGCACCGAGGGCGCAGCATCCAAGAATAATACCAATTGCCAGTTCCATTTTAAATTCCTCCATAAATTAAATTAATTATTTTTTAAAGCCTTACGTCTGAAGTACTCATCAGCAGGAAATCCTCCTGCAACATAGAGCATTGTAAGCATAGCAAAAATGTATGCCTGAAGAATTCCGCTGAATACATCGAAGTATACCGACAAAACCGCAGGAATTCCTATCTGCAAAAAGGGAAATTCACCCAGAAATCCAGGGAGTTTTCCGAATACAATTGCGGAAAGACCTTGTAAGCCTGACGCAAGAAGTACAGAAATTACTGAGCCTGAAAGGACATTTCCATAGTGACGGAATGCCATTGATATAGGCGTTGCAACTTCGCTTATAATATTAAGCGGCGCAAGAAGCACAGGGTCTGCAAAGCTTTTTGCATAAACCAAAGGACCGCATTTGCATTTGTAATACGTTATAAGCACAAATACAAGTATTGCCCAGCCTGCTGTTACATTTACATCCGATGTCGGAGCGTACAATCCGAAAAGTGCAAGAAGACTGGAAAATGCTGATAATCCCAGTATTGATGCAATAAATGGTGCAAATCCGCTGAAAAATTCACCCATGTTGCCAATTACAAGCTTTTCGGAATTTTCAACTATCCATTCGGCAATGTGCTGCCGCTTGGTATCAGCTTTTTCCTTTAGACCATGGGTGAGAAACAGGCATAATCCCGTTATTGAAATCATTACAAACCATGAATTGATCTGCGATTCCGTTATGGGCAAATCCTGAATCGGCATTTTAAGGGTAAAATATATTTTCGCACCCGTAATTGAAATGCCTTCACTCGGCGGATTCGTCAGCACCTTTATAATTATACCGCACACAATCGGCAGAATCATCATTGCAAGATATAATGTATCAAGCAGTTTGAAACGCTGACTTTTATTCTCCATTACTGTTCACCTTCCCTTCCGTAGAATTTCTGTCTCGAAAGGGTATCAGCGCCATTGCTATACGTGGGAAAAAGAGAGGTATCACCGCTGCCGCACCATTCATAAAAGGCAGTGTTATTGCCAGAACAGTACCAACCAGCAACATTCCATTTCTCAGCGTCTGGGATAATTTCATGGTAGTTGCCGCATCTTTTTCATCCTTCAGAACAGCTTTCTGCACGGTTATACCCATCAGAAGAAAATTAACAGCCGCTATTGTTCCGCCGAAAATATTTCCGATGAGAACCTTATAGTTCCAGATTCCGACAATCAGAAATACAGCTTCCATAATAACACTAAGTATAATAATCACCTTGATGACATACCGTGTTTCCCTCATGACTGTTTCGTCAATTTTCGCCATAAGTCCGCTTTATCCTTTCTGTACACCACGCTTTAATTTACTTTAAGTATAAAATAAACACGTGACTTTTTTGTGCATAATGATATTTACATTATACCATTTCAGAAACCTTTTGTCAAGTATTATATTTACGAAATTTACAAACATAAAACTATTATCACATATCTTTTCTAATTTTTAACTTGACATTTTTCCTGATTTGTGATACAATATTATCACATTATAAGAACTGAGGTGGAAAGATGCGTAAGTTTTCCTGCTAATTATTAATTTAATCGGGTATATAAACCATTGGCGGCTGTACCGTCTGTTTTGTTGTGCCCGGCAGGAAATATTACGGTCTTTTCACTTATGAATTCCTGAAATGCAAAGCGCAGACAAAGCTGGCATTTCAAAGAATCTCATAGCAGTTTCTGTTGACAGTTTCTTTTTGTCCTGTCTTATTAGAATCTCCTGATTATGAGCCGCAGTATATCCTGCGGCTATTTTTATACTATTCAGGAGGTTATTATATGTCTATTATAAATGTGGAAAATCTGACTTTCGGCTATGACGGAAGTACAGATAATATCTTCGAAAACGTATGCTTCAGAATTGACACTGACTGGAACCTTGGCTTCACCGGCAGAAATGGCCGTGGAAAAACAACTTTCATGAAGCTTCTTATGGGAAAGTACGAATATAATGGAAGAATTACTTCAAGCGTAGATTTTGAATATTTTCCTTTTTCTGTTGCAGATGAAAATATGCTTGTTATGTTCCTTGCAGAGGAAATCTGCCCCAATGCCGAAAACTGGGAACTTATCAGGGAACTTTCCCTTTTACAGGTCAGCGATGACGTAATTTATCGCCCTTATTCAACACTGTCAGGGGGAGAAAAAACAAAGGTAATGCTCGCTATGCTTTTTCTGCGTGAAAACTGCTTTTTGCTGATCGATGAACCAACAAATCACCTTGATATGAAAGGCCGTAAAATTCTAAGCAGCTATCTGAAACGTAAAAAAGGATTTATTCTTATTTCCCATGACCGTGCCGTACTTGACGAATGTATTGACCATATACTTTCAATCAACAGAACAAATATTGAAATTGAACAGGGAAACTATTCATCATGGGAGCGCAATAAAGCAGCAAGAGATAATTTTGAATCTGTTCAGAATGAACGACTAAAAAAAGAAATTAAAAATCTTGAAAATGCTGCAAAAAAGGCTGCTGAACATTCCGACAGAATTGAACGTACCAAAATAGGCTTTAACCCCACTAAAACAGAAAAATCCATTTCAAGAAGATGCTCTGTTGCAAGAAAATCAAAAAAGCTGATGAATCGTTCAAAATCAATGGAAAACAGAATTGAAGCGGATATTGAAAAGAAATCCTCCCTTCTTAAAAATATTGAAACAACTGCTGATTTAAAACTTCCTATTCTGAAATTTCACAGTAAAAAATTGCTGAGTGTCCGCAATCTTTCAATAAAGTTCGATGATAAAACCGTTTGCAGCAGTATCTCATTTGATGTTAATGAGGGTGAAATCATCGCTCTTTCCGGCAGAAACGGCTGCGGAAAAACAAGTGTTATCAAGCTGATATGCGGCGAAAATATTCCCCATGCAGGCGAAATCATTATGAATCATCAACTGAAAATATCTTGTATTTCTCAGGATTTTTCTGGCCTATCAGGAAATCTCACAGACTATGCACAAGCTCATGAACTTGATGAAAGCCTTTTTAAAGCCATTCTGAGAAAGCTTGATTTTTCAAGAGAACAGTTTGTAAAAGATATTTCAGATTTCAGCGATGGACAGAAAAAGAAAGTTATGATTGCTGCAAGTCTCTGCACTCCGGCACATCTATATATATGGGATGAACCCCTGAATTATCTTGATGTTTATTCACGCAGACAGCTTGAAGAACTGCTGGTCAGCTGCAAACCTACTATGCTGATTGTTGAACACGACAGAACCTTTTGTGAGTCAGTAAACGCAAAAAATTATTATTTTAATTCATAATCTTACTTCGTAAGAGTTTCAAATATAATAAAACCTCGTGCAGAACAAATTAATTCGCACGAGGTTTTTCATGTTTAAAACGTATTATTTCTGAACTTTCCCTGTTACCATACTCCTATTTCTCCACCGTTAGGATCCTCGGGAGGATCTACCGGTGCAGGCGGATCTGTGGGAGGAGGCGGCGGCGGATCTGTAGGCGCTGCCGTCGGAGGAGGAGGATCTGTAGGTGCTGCCGTCGGAGGAGGAGGCGCCTGTGTAGGTGCCTGCGTCTGGGCTTGTGTAGGTGTCTGTGTAGGTGCAACACTTGGAGTTGTAGTTACAGGAGCCGTTGTTGCTGCCTGAGAAGGCTGCTGAGGTGACACATTTGCATCCTTGGCAAGATAGAATACCATGAGTTTCTTGCCGTCTTTGTTACTGAAATATGTACCATTACTTACAGTTTTTCCGTCAACCTGAAGCAGTGTAATTGTATCAGGCGTACCCCATGAACTTGACGATTTAACAAGAGAATAATTCGTTATTCCTGCTTTTTTCAGCTCATTTTCATACTGTGACACTGTAAGTCCGCTGTAGCTCGGAATTGTACCGCCCTCACTGCCCTTGCTTACAACTACTTTTATAGGACTTCCCTGAGGTATATATGTACCCGGATCTACGCCCTGTGAAATTATTATATCAGCTTCATGTTCATTATCGTATACAAATTCAGGGTTGAATACAAAATATTCCTTGTATTTTTCCTCGGAGAAAGAATAGAATTTTCCCACAAGATCAGGGACTTCCGTATCTCCGCCATTCTGTTCGGGAAGTTCCTGTTCATCCGACACTACATTGGATGAAGATGAACTGCTGATACTTCCGCCAGAACCCGAAGGCTGATTTGATGATTCCGCCTGTTTGAAAAAGGGCAGAATGAGCATTATAAGCAGACCTAAAATTGCAATAAGAAGTATACCTATAATTACCGGCACTTTCAGTCGGTCAACCATATTAACTTTTTCAACCTTGTATTCTTCTCTTTGTCTGTAATTTCGCTCACGTACAGGAGGAGGATAATTCTCCCTGTTATTGACATAATGCGCAGGATTCGGCTGATACTGAGACTCATAGCTTTTTTCCGGCTCAGGCTTTTTTTCCTCTGTTTTATGAACGGGAGCAACTACAGGAACAGGCTCTGTCTCTGTATTT
This sequence comes from Ruminococcus sp., assembly GCA_017517145.1. Taxonomy (GTDB): domain Bacteria; phylum Bacillota; class Clostridia; order Oscillospirales; family Ruminococcaceae; genus Ruminococcus. The sequence goes on along the minus strand of JAFXAJ010000042.1, from coordinate 3,158 downwards.
ACAGGAGTTACAGCGGGCTGTTCAAAAAGTCTTGTTACAAGTTCTGTGATAGTCTGGATTCTCTCATCGCCCGAAAGTTTCATACCATCCATAATAGCCTTTGAAACATGAACAGGAACAGATGAATTGAGTGTTGAAGGCTCACAAAGATCATCATTTTTCATACGGCTCAGCGAATCCGCAGGCATACATCCCGTCAGACAGCGGTAAAGGAGCGCACTGACACCATAAACATCAGTCCATGTGCCCTGACGGCTACTGCTGCTTGCAGAATACTGTTCAGGTGCGGCATATCCCTTAAAAAGCTCATGCTCCAGACCTGCGTCAACTGTTCTGACCGCAGAAACACAGAAACCAGACAGCTTCAGCTCACCCTTTGGTGTTATATAGACAGTTTCAGGGCTGATTGCACGGTGAATTATACCGCCGTTATGAAGTATGCCTATTGTAGTGAACAATGGCGGAAACAGCTTTGTAACCTGCTCCCAGCTCAGTTCCCCGGCATTATCCTTGATATAATCAAGGAGTTTTTCACCCTCTGAATACTCAAAAACTGTATATGTAGTATTGTTATCTGCAAACATATCAAGCACAGGCTCAATATTCGAGTTATTGCGAAGCCTTGCCAACGACTTGTTAAGCTCGGTGTACTCCGCCATAAAAGCTTTATATTTAGCCAGATTGTTATAATTTACACTGATTGTTGCCTTATTCTTCACTCTTGTACAGAATTTTGCAGGCATATATTCCCTCAGCATAATCTTACAGTCTGTCGAAAGGTCAAGTCCTATATATGAGGCTCCCTCGCCGTTATGCTCCATAAGCTCACCCACGAGATACCTGTCACGAAGAATAGTTCCCGGAGTAATAAAGTTCGCATCATGCGAAGCGGTTTCACTGAATCCGCAGTGGGGGCAGATATGCTGATCCATGTCATATTCTTCCATACATCTGTAACAGAATCTACGATCTCCCAAAGCAGCTCCTCCTTACGTTATTTATAGTAAACGACTGAAAATCGGATAATCCGACAGAATCAATCATAAAAATATCTTATTACTGAAAATAATCAGCATCTATCTAATTGTAACAGGAAATTACATAAAAGTCAACCGATAAACCAAATATGATAACACTAAGGGTTAAATTGTAGCCTTTTTGTAACCTTATTGTAACATTTTCGGCTATACCTTATATCATTTCCTGTGCAGCCAGCATTACTCCAAGTTTACCGCTGGTATAAGTTATTCCGCCCTGCATCCATACTGCATAAGGCTCACGAATCGGAGCGTCAGCGGAAAGCTCTATTGAGGCACCCATGGTAAATGCGCCTGCTGCCATGATTACCTGACTGGTATATCCCGGCATATCCCAAGGCTCAGGCGTAACAAAAGAATCAATGGGAGCACCCTTCTGTATTCCACGGCAGAATGCACAGAGCTTTTCTTCATTTCCAAGCTCAATTGCTGTAATTATATCACCGTGTGTATCATCCTTGCGGGGTGAACATTTGTAGCCCATAAGAGTGAAAAGTTCGCTGGCAAATGCCGATGTTTTCAAAGCAGCTGCTACAACATCGGGTGCCATGAAAAGTCCCAGAAGCATTTCACGGTTCATTCCCAGTGTGCATCCAACTTCCTTACCCATTCCGACACAAGTAAGACGATATGCACAAAGCTCCACAAGGTCTGCTCTGCCTGCAATGTATCCCCCTGTACGGGCAATTCCGCCTCCTGCATTTTTAATAAGTGAACCGATTATTACATCTGCTCCAACTTCGGAAGGCTCACGCTCCTCCACGAATTCACCGTAACAGTTATCAACCATAACAATGGCATCAGGATTGCTTTTTCTCACTGCTTTGACCATTTTTTCTATATCGTCAACTGTAAAAGCTCTGCGGAGAGAATATCCTCTTGAACGCTGAATATAGGCAACCTTTGCGCCCTTTACACCCTCGGTTATAGCCTCAAAATCAGGCTCGCCATCGGGAAGCAGGTCTACCTGACCATACTCCACGCCATAATCCATAAGCGAACCATTCCCCTTTTCACCGGCAATTCCGATTACTTCTTCAAGGGTATCATAAGGTTTTCCTGTAATTGATACAATTTTGTCCCCTGTGCGGAGTACGCCGAACAGTGCTGTCGAAAGGGCATGAGTTCCCGAAACGAAATTAAAACGCACAAGAGCATCCTCTGTTCCTAAAACCTGTGCAAAAACCTTGTCTATAGCTTCCCTGCCTATATCACCGTAGCCGTATCCTGTTGAACCGTAAAAACAGGATTCGCTTATGCGGTTATCAGAAAATGCTTTAAGAACCTTTGCGCCGCAGTATTCCGCTGTTTTTTCGATTTTTACAAATGCTTCGGCACAGTTTTTCTCAGCCTGCTCTGCCAGCTCCATTAATCTGCTGTCAAAATTGTATAGTTTATTTATATTCATCTTTTATCCTCTCAATTCTGTAATTTACCCTTTGCTATACTTTCTTTTTCAACGTCTGTACGCTCAAGAACTATTTCCGTTTCAATTTCCTTGAATCCGATTTCACGATAAAAGCTTACACGTACATCAAGGGCAAGGAGAAACGCTCTCTTTCCGAGATTATTCAGGAAATATGCAAGCCATTTCAGAAAATCCCTCGCATATCCGCTGCCACGGCATGACAATTTTGTTGCAACCTGACCGATGAGCACTTCATCCTCAATATCAAAAACAACAGAAGCTGTTGTGCTGTCACGATATGTGAATACACGGCTTATACCGTGTCTGCATCTGTGTGAAGTGTCTGTATACCACAGTGAAAAATCCGATATATTCGGAAATCCTTCGCTTAATATTTTATATACATCGGGCAGATTCGGATTGAAGTCAACATATTCTTCCTGAAAGTCCCTTGTTTTTTCATCGGGAACAAGCTCAAAAATTGTCCTGTTAAGCACCTGATAACTGTCACAGTCCGCTAATTTACGCAATATACGATTATCCCCCTCAACACGGAAGGGCATATTCATCCCAATAAAGAATTTCAGCTCGTCAGTCGCTTCAAATTTATCATCAGCGCATATTATCAGCGTTGAATTTATTATAAACATGAAGCCTTCTCCCGACTCATCAGTTACTTTATAGAAACGGCAGAAATCATAGCCTGCACCGTA
>JAFXAJ010000041.1 GCA_017517145.1 Ruminococcus sp. | reverse complement strand
TTCTTCCATCGGATATTCTCTGCTGCTGTCAAATTCTCTGTGATAAGCAGACACAACAGGTGAATTCGTAAGAATAGATTCGATGTAATGAAAGACCTCATGGGCGATACAGAAGTATCTTCTACTGCGTTCATGCGGATATTTCAGAACTTTATCCAGCAGTATTGTCTTTTCGGGAATCAAAACAGACTGAATTTTCCCCTGATAGTATACTTTGATTGCTGTAACACCATCACCAAGAAAAGAGAGCTTGTTCGGATCATTTTCTGCAATTGAAACATACATCAGCTTCAGCTTGAAGTAATTAATTGCAAAGTCTACTATATCTACGGGTTTGGTGTCATAAGTTTTACCCTCATGCTGTCGAATAAGACATTCGCAGATTTCATCAATCTCTGCATTCCGAAAACGTGGGACTCGTTTATTCATCTATTTCACTCCTGTCATTTTCAATATTTCTTGGCTTATACTGCGTTCTTAGCAAGTATAAGGCCTCTGTTTACGCCACGATGTACAATAATCAGCCCTCTGTTTTCAAGTTCTGTAAGATATGCATGTATTGTACTGGTCGAGTTGATGCCAAGCTCCTGACAGATTTCTCTGATAGAAGGTGGATATCGACGCTGATCGTATGCATCTTTAATCATAGCATAAACAGCCTGAATCTTTTCTTCTCTTTCCTTGAATTTCTTTTTCATGCTCCTGACCTCCTGAATATATAATATGGAAGCCTCTTTTCTTATTGTTCTACATTTTTCAGAACCCTTATTGCAACACCCTGAATGATAACATCATCATAATACTGATCTTCCATTTCACTGTTTTCGGGGTGCAATCGAATTTTCTTTATCTTTGGTTCCGGATAATAGCGTTTCAATGTTGCAGTAGAATCAGTTGTGCTTGTTAACGCTACAACGATATCTCCGGGATTTGCGGTGGCTTGCTGACGTACAACAATCAAATCTCCGGGTTCGATTCCTGCCTCAATCATTGATTCACCATCAGCTTCAAGTACGAAGAATGTGCCTTTACCAAGATATGCAGCAGGAAAGGGGATAAGCTCCTGTACATTTTCTTCTGCATACTGTGGTAATCCGCAGGCTACCTTACCAACTAACGGGGCATTGACAATTTCCTGCTGTGGTTTATTCTTGCTCAAAGTGATGTTACGGGCATTCTCAATTTCAAGCATTCCGTTTTTACGCATTGTGGCAAGATACCTGGAAAGAGTGGATTTTGGCATCCCCAATGCTTCTCCTATCTCTCGTGATGAGGGAGATTCTCCGAACTTGCTTTTATAATCTTCAATGAAATTGAGTATGTATTTATAATATTCTGTGTTCTGATGCTGCATATGTATGCTCCTTCCTGTAAATGGAACTATGTTCTATATACAATTATAACCCCTATCAACTTTAATGTCAATAAGGGTTTTCGTTGTTGTCGGTGTACACCGACAGGTCACGACGATTTTGTATACTTGCACAAAATGCAGAATATAGTTTTATGCATTATCACATAAGTGTCAAACACTCATCTTCGAATTTACAAAGAAATTCTTTATTGAGAAAGATACCATTCTCTTTCATCTGATCATAGGCAATTTGGCAGAATGGGAAAAGTTTGTCTGCAAAACCAAGTCCATATGTCTGATTTTGAAGTGCTTTATATGCTTCATCCCATGAGTTGCTATTCACAACAGCTTTAATCGTAAGCATTTCTGAAACAACTCGTGCAAGAGCTTCCGTAGTGAATTTGCGATATTTCGCTTCATAAAAAAGTTCAGCAAGACGTTCTCTGTTTAGCTGTTCACGGTATCGCCCTGTCATTTTGGTATGAATATGATTTCCAAGCATATCTGCAATCAGTTCTCTCAATACACGATAACCAAATGCACCATCACCATTATGAAAAATAGCCGGAGTATACTTTTCCTCCATACTTGGAATTATTTTTGTATCGGAAAACTCAGCTCTCATGCAGACAAGATGACCTATTTCATGTAGCAATACAGACAGAACATTCCCTTGCCACTCACTGTTGATTTTCGGTACATAGACATCTGTTATGTACAGGATACCATTCATATTTCCTTCTACAAAGGCTATTCCTTTGGTATTCTTGAAAAAATCTGCATCCTTATATGAATTGGATTTCAGATAATGCGGAAAATGCTCTGTGCAGAAGACTTCAAAGACCTTTACTGCACTCTTAGCAGTACATAATTCAAGCAGGAGGTTTTTATCATTGAAATCCGTTCCTAAAATGCAATTATAAGCGTTTTTCGCCTGATCGAATAATTCTCGTATTTCAGAACGTTTCATTTGTTAGCTGCCTCCTTATCCTGTTTCGTTATTTCCCAAATAAATGTCACTCAATTTCATAATCTTCGCTGTCGTCGGCATCACCAGTCATACAGGTAAAGCACATAGTTATCCCCGTGACCGCCGAGCCGGCAACCCAGATGGGCGCAGTGTCACAATTCATACAGGTCTTACCACTGCGTTTGAGCTGTAACATTTCATTACAAGCAGCAGTCAAAGATGCAGTATCCTCTGTAGGGTTCGCTTTCACAGTCTTACTTGACAAATTCCTTAACGGGTATTGGTATCATGGTTAATTCGCCTCCCTGATTGCTTTCTCTACAGATTCAATCAGCATTGGACGACGCATTTCTCCAACCATGATGTCAAACGAATCGCCTGTGCCGTCACCATACATCAGTTCGTCTGCATCTGCTGTTTTCAGCCAGAAAAGAGCCTTTTGCAAACCGTCAAGCGTAGTTATATCGAATTCTTTGTGTGATAGAAATGTAAGATTGATATCCTGCTGTGTACTCATATGTAATTCTCCGGTTGTTATGTATTTTCACACAAAATAACGGCTCAGAATAATAGCTGAACCGTTATCTGTAATATTATAATATCAGAATGCGCAAAATTTGTCAATTAACATATAAAAACAACAATTTTATAATCAGCGTCTATTAACTGTTTCATGTATTTTTCAGTTATCATAATATTCTGACAAATCAAAAATTTTATGGAAAGTATAATATTTATATGAATGTATTTATCAGTAATTAAGAATTATACTTTCTATCACGCTGTCTTCATTCCAGAAATTCACTGAAAATGTATCCGACATATTGCTGACATCAACAGTAACAGTTTTTCCGCATGCTCTGTTTATCACAAATGATGAAGCTGTCCAGTTGTCAGATACAATCTGTCCGCCGCCGTTATAAACCTCATTTTCAAGGACTATCGTAACTGACTTAAGATTTTCCGGGTTATAATCAGAAATGTCAAAAGTATTATTTTCAGAAGTAAGAACTACTGAATTTTCCGGAACTTCAGGAAGTGCTTCTTCCGTATAAACAAATTCGATTTCCTCAATCTCAGGATTTTCACCGTACCACCTGTATACTGTAACCGTATCAGGTGCTTTCCATAAACTGCACGGATCAAAGCTGAATTCAAAGCTGCTGCCGCAGCAGGTACTGCTGTTTATATTTCTCATAACAACATAATCGCCTAAAACAACTGCACCGGAAAAATCAGAAGCAATATCATTTCTGAACTTAATCTTTACTCCGCTGATATGAGCACAGTCATATTCTTTTATATCATATATATTTCCCGGAACCATATTATTTGTAAACAGCATTTTGTTTTCTTCAGGGCTAAGCTGACCGCATACTGTGCATTTTCTTCCGTCATAGATATGTCCGGCTACAGAACAGTCGTTTATACTGATTCCGCAGTGTTTACATAATCCTTCATCTGAAAATTCATGTCCTATCCATGCTTCGTAAAGATAATCATTTCTTTCTGATATCCAGTTTTTAAAGTAACTGAAGTTTTCTTCAGGAGTGCTGTCAGGAGTTCTCATTGTATCAGCATATGATTTTGATACAACCCATCCTGCACCGCCTTCTTCAGCTGAAGCAAAGTTTCTTTTAAACATTTCTTCATTTTCAGAATATGCACTGTCAAGTTTACCGCCTTCAGCAATAAGATTATTTATATATTCCTGTTCTTCAAGAAATACCTTTTTTACATCATTCATAAAATCCTCGCTGGCTGTGAGGTATTTATAAAAATTATAATTAGCTGCGTACATTCCTTCTGCAGATGAATTTGAAGAAAAATCCGCGTATTTTTCCACATATGCCTTTTCACTTTCCGATGTTACAAGTGACGGGTAATCAGGGTTGGTATTACCTGATGAAAGATCATAGTCCCATACAGGTCCAGCATAAAGCTTTCCTTCTTTATAGTAAAAATTCACAGAACTCCATCCGAAATCACATGTTTTCATGATTTCATTCAGTACATAGTAATCTACAAAAGATTCAATATCAATAACATCACATATTTCTTTATAATCGCCCTTTTTTATAGTATCTGTAATATTATTGATTTTATCTGAAATATCATTGATTCTGAGATTATATGCTTCCATGTCTTCGTCATACTTTTCAGATTCATCATCCTTATAGTCTGACTTATCGGGCATTTCCGGTTCACTGACTGCAAATCTGAGATTTCCTTCATCTGATGTTATATAGGCAACAAGTTCTTCGTTCCTGTATGCCTCATATTCAATCATAAAATCATCAGCTTCCGTATCAATGTCAATTCTTGTTGAACCGCTTTCCACAGGTTCTGAAATAAGATAGCTTCCTTTGTAAACATCATCCAGCCACAGTTCAGCAAATGCTGTATCCGGGGTATATGGCAGCTTCAGTTCACGTGCAATTTCAAATGCAGTGTAGTTTCTCATAAGAGACGGATCAAAACAGTTTGCAAGAAGACACCATTTCTTTCCGCTTCCCATACCGAGTACATCCTGTTTCTCATCGAACTTAATGTTGAACGGTTTCTTTTCAGCCAGTGAAGTTGAATTTCCTCTTACCTTAATTTTTCCTGTTTTTTCATTCACGCTGAATTCACCTTTTCCATCAACCGGTGATACTACTGCGATTGTGGATTTCTGATACCCGTCAGCTTTCTCAATTTCATTTCCGTTTCCGGATTCTGTTGAGATATAAATTTTTGCGTACTTTCCTCCCTCATATTCAGTTTCTGCTGCTGAAACAGAAAAAACTGAAAACTGAGTTGCAGCCACAGTAAGTACGGCTGCAGATACAAATGCTTTTGAAAGAATTTTTTTCATTCCATTTCCTCTCCCTATAATAATTATTTATTTCAGTGTTAACTGATATGAACATATTATACCATAACAAAAACAAAAAAACAATGTCCATAAGAGACACTGTTTTTAAATATGCATTTAATTTATCAGCCGGGTATTGAAATAAAGATTATGCTGTGCATCTTACTCAGCACCTCTGATATATGTGTTTCTGTCTGTTCTTCCGTCCGCAGTAATGTATTCCGCCAGGGAGCTTACAGTCAGACAGATGATATCAAGAAAAATATTTCAGCTTGTATAGCAGCGCCGAACACTCTCACAGCCATCTGAGCAAAACGCGTTACATTATGCTGCATGACAAATTTCATCCACGCCGGCATCATTACAGCAAGTCCTGCACCGTGAGCAACATCATAAAGTCCTGACAATTCGTGTTCAAGTCCGTGACTGTTCCAGTCCTGTTCACGTCCCACACCGCATATATTGTTGTGAGCCATAGTGCCTGCCCACATGATATTTACCCTTGCATCGTAGTTTTCGGGATCCTCAAGAACTCTTGGAACTTCCTTTATAATCGTACAGAGAATCGCTTCACACATTCTGTCTGTGATTTCAGCCTCTTATGTATTTCCACAATCCGTGAACAAGTAATCCAATCCACGAAAATCGGTAACTTCTAATTTTTTCTGGGTGAAAAAAATCATCAAAAAATCTATTTTTAGCTCACCTGATGGGTGAATACAACTTGGCTTTTCTTTTTGCATATGGTATAATATAATTACCATAATAATTAAAAGGGGTTTATTACACCATGAATTCAACAAAAAACATTTTTTTGCTTACACATTTAGATTACATATGTAGCGACTCAAGAGTTGTTCCACATGCAGGACTTGTTATTCCTGGGCAGATACTTGATGCAATAGGGTTCGATAAAGCTGTAAATAAAAGTACACCTGTCACTAAGGAATACAAGAACAGCGAAATTCTAAAAGCCATGCTCATATGTATTTTGTGTGGAAATGCTGATTATGACTCAATACACGAAACTGATGACGATCAGGAGTATTACTGCAATGCCATGCGCATGACTAAGATTCCTTCTGAAGCAACTATGCGTCAGCGTATGGATGATATGGGTGAAACGCTGAAAGATACACTTAAACCTATACTTAGAGAGGCAACCGTCAATCTGTTTAAATACTTCAATGTAAATCCAACTGCTCTTGAAAACGGATATGTTCCTGTTGATATAGATGTAAGTCCGTTTATCAATGAAAAATGTCACAATGAAGGAATATCAAAAACATATAAACTCAAAGATGGCTATGCCCCTATTTTTGCATACATTGGTACTGAGGGTTATCTGCTTGCCTGTGAGTTACGTGAGGGAAAACAGCATTGTCAGAAGGATACACCAGCGTTTCTTAAGGAAGTAATTGAACTTGCACGTAAAATAACTGACAAACCACTTTTAGTTAGACTTGATTCCGGGAATGATGCTGCTGAAAACATAGGTATTTTTATGGAGAAATGCTATTCCGGAGACAGCATTCATTTTATTGTTAAGCGTAATATTCGTAAGGAAAATCCAGCTGAATGGCTTGAAAACTTTCGCGAAGTATGTACAAATGTAAGTAATCCTCGTGAAGGCAAATCAGTTTATATAGGTGAAACCTTCCGTGATGTTATCTACAAAGTTGATAATAAAGATGAAGAAAAAACTGTAGGAATACGAACAATTTATGAAATAACTGAAAGGCTTTCTGACCATGATGGTCAATGCTATGTAGAACCTAAAGTTGAATGCAATATGTATTCCGTAAACGTTGATTTCAATGATGAAGAAATAATAGAGTTATATCACAATCATGGCGAAATGGAACAGTTCCACAGTGAAATTAAAACTGATATGAACTGTGAACAGCTCCCATCCGGTAAATTCAATACCAACGAACTTGTGCTTGAATTAATTCAGCTTGCTTACAATATGCTTCGTTTAATTGGACAAACATCACTGTCCTTAGATGATGTTAGCATTCCTTTGAAAAGGCCTGTTAAACGAAGAAGGCTTCGCACTGTTCTTGAACGAGTTATTATGGCACCTGGATTTATAAAAAACATATTTTTTCATCATACATATATTAAATACAAATTTTTTCACTTTACTCCGACCCCCTTAGCTTCCGGATTAGTTCATTTGTATTTCCGATATCAAGTTTTTCCTTTAAAGAGACAATGACTTTCTTGACATAACTGTAGGAAAAATACAGTTTTTCACCTGTCTCTTTTCCGGAATATCCTTCGCAGAGGAGCACTGCCACTTTCCGTTCATTTTCCGTAAGCTTACTGAATATTTCATCTGAAATCTGGTGTTTCGGAGGAGTTTTAGCAAGCTGTACAGAAATTCGGATCATAAGCACTTCTCTTGAAAACGGCTTGCGGATATAATCCGAACCGCCAAGTGTCAGTCCTTTTATTTCATCAGCTGTTTCAACCATTCCGGTCAGAAATATTACTGGTATTCTGCTGAGTCTTTCATTGGCTTTAAGCATCTGTATCATTGAAAATCCGTCAGTTCCGGGCATATAGACATCCAGAAGTATAAGATCAGGAAGTTCACCTTTTCCAAGTGACTCCATAGCCTGTTCCGCACTTTTCATAAGACTTACAGTATATTTGTTTTCAAGAAGTATTGCCACCTGCTTGAGCATCTCTATGTCATCATCAACAACCATTATTCGTGCACTGTTCATCTCATTGTCCTCCTTTATATATTACCAAGAAATTCTTCAGCTTTTCTGAACTCCAGATTATCTGTTTTTTCCATTGCCAGTCTGTAAATATCCTTATCAGGAAATTTACAGTACAGTGATTCCAGGGCCGACTTTGCCTCAAGCCAGACATTATTTCTCAGTGCCTCAACTGCTTTCCTGACCAGAATTGTTTCGGATTCATCTGAATAATTCCGTTCCGGTTCATTTTTCCTGATTTCATCTGAAAGAAGTTCAGCACATTCTGCTGCTCGTTTCCACTCAAGCATAAGAAGTGAAAATGCACACACCACATATGAACTGTCTCCGGCCTTAAGATGTTTCTCAAGTGCTGCGGCTATTTTGTTAAGTTCAGCTGCGCCAATTCCAAGGGCCTGTGATTTCAGTGAGTGAACAATAAATGTCAGAGCCTCATAATCCCCGGCTTCAAACAGTTTTTTTCCTTCAGCTGAATTAACTGAATAATTGTCACAGAAAAGTCTGAGAATACGGCCATATGTAGCAATATTTCCTCCGACACGTTTTAGTGCTGATGAAATTTCAATGCTTTTACCCGCAGCAATACTGTTCAGTGAGGCTATTCTGTCACAGTCAGCCGCATTGTCACAGTTTCTGCTTTCAAATAAAATTTTGTCTTCAGGAATATATTTCATAAGCAGCTTTTCGAAATTCATCCAGTTTACAGGCTTGGTTACATACTCATCAAATCCGGCTCCGAGAATTTTCTCCGCTGTTCCTGCAACAGCATCCGCAGTAAGAGAAATAAAAACTGATTCCGTTCCGTTTTCCTTCATCTTCTCAAGAACCTGTATTCCGTTCATATCCGGCATCATATAGTCCAGTATGATAATGTCATACTTTTTATTTTCCGCAAGTCTGACAGCCTCTTCACCGCCTGCAGCCGTATCAATCTTCATCATTGTTCTTTCAAGAATGAGTTTCATAATCTGAAGATTATCTCTGTTATCGTCAGCAACCAGAATTCCGGCATTCGGTGCAATAAAATAAACTCCCTCTGACGATTCAGTGAGCTCAACTTCAGTTTCAGAAATATTCTGCTCAAGATTTACATAAAACTTTGTACCTTTTCCCATGTTGCTTTCCAGAGAAATATCCCCGTCCATCAGCTCAACAAGCTGCCTTGTTATTGCAAGTCCCAGACCGGTGCCTTCAACAGTACGTCCGTGTTCATTATCTATACGGTGAAACATTTCAAATATTTTCTCTTTTTCTTCTTCCGGGATTCCGATTCCCGTATCCTCAACTGTGAAACTCAGGCGGCATGACTTACCGTTATCATCAGCATTAATATGAACTTTTACATGCCCCTGTTTTGTGTATTTTACTGCATTGTTTATGAGATTCATTATTATCTGTTTTATACGGTCAGTGTCTCCGTACAGAAAATAAGATTTATTATAATCTCTGACCAGTTTAAAATCCAGTTCTTTTTCACGTGCAAGTTCCTTTCCTGCAACCTCCAGTCCGGAAACAAGCTCCTCCAGACTGTAAGGTTCATTACGCAGTGTGATTTTACCTGTTTCGATCCTGGTAATATCAAGAATATCCTTGACCATATCCTGAAGCTGATTGCCAAACATCCTGATATTATGATTGTATGAAAGCACATTTTCATCAGAGGACGTACGTTCTATCATCTCACTCATACCAAGAAGAATGTTGATAGGAGTACGTATCTCATGGCTTATGTTTGCCAGAAATATGTCCTTCGCCCTGCTCTGCAGTTCAGCATCTTCAAGGGCTTCCTGTGTCTTTGTATACTGTCTTCTGTACAGCATTGCCTGAAGATATACGGTAACAGCAAGCGATACTGTACATGCTATTATTCCAAGAACAATATCCCTGTACACAGCTTCTTCTGTTTCAAAAAATATTACCATAGACGGATATTTTACTGACAGCAGACAGCAGACAAGAAATTCGGCAAGTTCGAAAGCAGATATAATCAGACCGGTTTTATTCTCCAGCATAAATATTGTAAACACAACAGCAAATGAGAAAAACATAGGCATGCCACTGTGCATTCCTCCGGCCGTAAAGAACATCAGCGGAAAAAGAATTATAAACAGAACAACTATTGTGATTATGTAACAGACTCTGTATTTTCCTGTTTTTTTCGAATACAGAAAAAGTGTTACAGACAGAACAGCACTGAATCCCGTTGAAGCAAGATTGATTACAGCTGCATCATTGAACAGGGATGAAACAAAAACTGTCAGACTTACGCAGAATCCTACAAAAGACATCAGATTAAAAATCCCGATTCTGACATTTTCAGGTGTTTCAAATATTCTGCGTATGTTGATACACTGTCGTTTCAAAAATTCATTTAACATTTTATTCTGGCTCCTTTTTATACCTTGTTGTTTTCTATGAATTTTACTCTTTCGATCAATTCATCACTAAAGCCCTCTAAATCTTTATCCGTTATAGCACACTCCTGCAAAAGGTTTACGATATTACTAATCATAGAGGAACGAGCATTTCTTGCAATTACACCTGTTTTTGTACCATCGACCTTAATTCTGTCAAAAATTGCCCAGAATTTATCCGATGCATTTTTGTCAGAAGTTAAGACTGCCGCATATTCCTGACATAATCTCTCCATGTATAATTCCTGCCAGACAGTTATTCTACTGCGATACAGTTTCCAATCGGCTTCATTAATATCTATTCTATGCATCTTATCCTCCTTTCTGATAATCATGCTGATAATACAGCCGAAATATATAGCCGTGTATTACACTCCTAAATGTTTTTTAATCACCGCCATAATCTCATCCAGCCGCTTTTCACCGACACCCTTAATACTGCCAAGTTCTGTTCTCAGCTCACCCAAATCAAGCGTCGGAGCTTCTGCATCTTCCATGACGTTGTGGTAATAATTCGTGAGGAAGTTCTGCATCTCCTCACGAGTCATGCCTTTTATTTTCTTGTATGTAGCTCTGTCGAGCATTTTCTGTTCCATATCGCACCTCACTTTTCCGTCATCTCCCTATACATCCCCATCAACTCCGCCACGCACTCTGATTCGGAGTTCAGCTTGCCCCAGAACCCATATGCTTCCATAACAGCACGGTCGCTGAGCCGATGCGCCTTGCGGAGTGCGAGAGAAGGCGGATTGATTTGAGAAAAATCGTGGTTTTAGTTTTTGGTGTGGGTTTTATGAGTAATTTATAGGTTGTAGAATTCTGACAAAGATTCATCGTTGTCTATACCAAGTAATTTGCTCATTTCTTCATGGTCTTTTCTTACTATTTCTTTATAGCATTTCTCTACTGCTTCACATAGTTGTAAGGTTGGTTCAATTTCTTTATACTCCGTAATTCTATCTAACAAGTCTACAAGATGAAATATCTTATCTTTTATTTCATCTGGTCTATCATAGTAATTATTTTTTATTTTCTCAAGTATATGTTCTAATGAGAAAACATCACACTTATTAGCGAAATTATAAGTATTAGGCAGTTTAAATGTTTGAAGGTCAAGTAAACTTGAAAGGCGGTATGCGTCATTAGGAGTAATGACATTATCACAATACTTGCATTTGTAAAGATGATCATTTTCAAGTTCTTCAATAGATACCATTTGTTCATTATTACACCGTGTACATATTAAGTTAAAAATCATAAGCATTCTCCTATCATTAATTATTTGTTCGTAAGTTCCCTATACATCTCCATCAACTCCGCCACGCACTCGCTCTCAGAATTCAGCTTGCCCCAAAAGCCATACGCTTCCATAACAGCACGGTCATTGAGCTGATGCGCCTTACGCAGTTCAGGAGGCATCACCGCTTCGTCGTAGAGGTCAGCGAGGGAGCAGTCGGGGTACATGGCACGGGCATCGAGGATCATCTGTGCGGTTTTCTCAATTTTTGCTTTCTGCTCTGGAGTAGGATTGCACCACGGGAAGTTGTTGTAGACGATGTCACTTGCATATCTGAAGTCACTTTTAATTCGACCACAAACAGTTCGCATCCAAGCCATGTGAACATTAGAGCATAATACTCCAAAATGATACATTGTAGCTTCAGGAACAATAGATACACTATTTCCAGGGATACTTCCGTTATCAGAAAAACCAAAAGGTATATATTTTCTGGTTTCACCAGTATGTAACGGCAAAACGATATAAGGACATTCTTTAAATTTACTATTAGGTCGCATCAAAGTAGGAATATCTCGAAGTTTATAAGCATCGCCAGTAATAACTTGTTGATTTCTCCATTCACGGCAATTTACCACTCGTTCTTTAATACTCTTTAATTGATTAAGTTCATTTGGAGATATACCAACAAGCCATAAACACCAACGTGTTTTTCCGTGTAAGTATTCTTTCGCAGTTATAAATGGACGAATCCATTTTTCAGCTTGTGGTTCTTTAGAAAGCAAATCAGCTTTTTCTTCATCATTTAATATAAGATAACCGTTATCCGTAGGTTGAAATCCCTTAATTACAACAGGAACGTCAGACAAAGGCAATCTACGCTTTTCAACAAATATATTAGGAGCAGCTACAAGATAACCATTTATGTTATTGGTTAATAATACAGCTCCGTTATCATACAATTTGCACTTTTCTTTTCCATTACGAGAAAAACCAATGATAACACAATGTACATGGGCTTTAATATTCGCCTCACTATCCCATATAAAAGTACGATGTGCAAAATCAATTTTAATGCCAGAGTCCATTAGATTTTTCCACATAGGATATACCTGTTGTCCTTGACATATTGAATTTGTAGATACAAACGCACAATTTATCGGTAAATCAACGATATAGTCAGCTGCTTTTTTATACCAACAAGCAACATAATCAAGTTCTCCACCTTTCCCATCAAAAATCATATTCCTATCACTTTTTTGTTCGTCAGAAAGCCTTGCACTTCCAACAAACGGTGGATTAATAATTATCTGGACTTTAATCCATTTCAATGAGTAAGATTAGTTGCCATGATCGCATAAAATATTATATCTGAATATATTTGAATATCAAGGCTAAAATGCACGCTAAAGCGGCCTTGACATTCAAATATATTCA
>JAFXAJ010000040.1 GCA_017517145.1 Ruminococcus sp. | reverse complement strand
TTTCAATTGATATGTGTTATAATATTCTTGTGGTACTTTTTTCATTGTAATTTAATAATACCACAAAAAATTACTGCTGTCACGCATTTTTTTGTGTGACAGCAGTTTTTTTCTTTTTTACTCTTTTTTTACAGCGCCTTTGAATTATATTAAATTATGAATTTCTCTTAGCTTCAATATCAGCAAGAGCGTCCTTGCGGGAGAGATTAATTCTGCCCTGACGGTCAATTTCAGTAACCTTAACAACGATTTCGTCACCAATAGAAACGATGTCCTCAACCTTTTCAACTCTTGATTTATCAAGCTTGGAGATGTGAACAAGACCATCCATACCGGGAACAATTTCAACAAAAGCGCCGAAATCCATGATACGAACAACTTTACCTCTGTAAATAGCTCCTACCTCAGGTCCATTTGCAATAGTATCAACAATCTGGAGAGCCTTTTTAGCCTCATTGCCGTTAATACCGCTGATGAAAACATTACCCTCATCGTTGATGTCAATTTTTACATTGCAGTCAGCGGAAATCTTCTGAATAACCTTACCGCCCTGACCGATAACCTCACGGATTTTATCAACGGGCACTTTAGTCTGGAGCATCTTAGGAGCGTACTCGTTTACTTCAGCACGGGGAGCGGGGATAGCCTTGAGCATAATTTCATCAAGGATATACAGACGAGCTTTTCTTGTCTTTTCAAAAGCTTCCTTGATAATAGCAGGAGTAAGACCATCAACCTTAATATCAACCTGAATAGCAGTAATACCATTGTGAGTACCACCAACCTTGAAGTCCATATCGCCGAAGAAGTCCTCAAGACCCTGAATATCAACCATAGTCATGAAGTCATCACTATCAGGGAGAGTGATAAGACCGCAGGAGATACCTGCAACAGGAGCTTTAATCGGAACACCTGCATCCATAAGAGCGAGAGTAGAACCGCAGATTGAACCCTGAGAAGTTGAACCGTTAGAGGAAAGAACTTCTGAAACGAGTCTGAGAGCGTAGGGGAATTCCTCTACAGAAGGAATAACAGGAGCAAGAGCTCTTTCAGCGAGAGCACCATGACCGATTTCACGGCGTCCGGGGCCTCTGCTGGGCTTTGTTTCGCCAACTGAATAGCTGGGGAAGTTGTACTGGTGCATATATCTCTTTGTATCTTCTTCATCGAGACCGTCAATTCTCTGAGCTTCGCTTACAGGGCCGAGAGTAGCAATAGTAAGAACCTGAGTCTGACCTCTTGTAAAGAGACCTGAACCGTGAACTCTGGGGAGAACGCCTGCCTCAGCAGCAAGCGGACGAATTTCGTCAATACCTCTGCCGTCAACACGCTTGCCTTCATAGAGCCATGCACGGACAATCTTCTTCTGAAGCTTGTAGATGCATTCGTCAATCATGGCAATCTTTTCGGGATAAACTTCATCAAATTTTGCGTGAATATCATCAATAATGGGAGCAAGTCTTGCGTCACGTACAGTCTTGTCGTTTGTATCAAGAGCAACCTTTACACGGTCAGCAGCAAATGCCTCGATAGCGTCAAACATATCGTGGTCAACGTCCATAGATTCAAAAGTGAACTTGGGTTTGCCGATTTCTTTGCGGATTCCGTCAATGAAAGCAACCATTTTCTTGATTTCTTCGTGACCTGTGAGGATACATTCGAGCATCTTGTCTTCAGGAACTTCATTAGCGCCTGCTTCGATCATAACGATTTTTTCAGCAGAACCTGCAACAGTAAGAACAAGGTCAGTTTTAGCTCTCTGTTCAAGAGTAGGATTGAGCACGATTTCGCCGTCAACAAGACCAACGTTGATACTTGCAACAGGGCCATTCCAGGGAATATCAGAAATTGAAATAGCAATTGAAGTAGCAATCATACCTGCAATTTCAGGTGAATTATCAGGCTCAACAGCAAGAACAGTCATAACGACGGAAACGTCGTTGCGCATATCCTTTGGGAAAAGGGGACGGATAGGTCTGTCAACGCAGCGTGAAGTAAGGATAGCCTTTTCGCTGGGTTTGCCTTCTCTTTTTGTGAATGAGCCGGGAATTTTACCAACGGAATAGAGTCTCTCCTCATAGTCAACAGAGAGGGGGAAGAAGTCAACGCCTTCTCTGGGCTTAGCGCTTGCTGTAACGTTAGCCATAACAACAGTTTCGCCGTAGCGAACCCAGCATGAGCCGTTGGAAAGACCGCAGGTTTTGCCTGTTTCAACAACGATAGGTCTGCCTGCGTAAGTGGTTTCAAAAGTTCTGTAGTTTTCAAACATTATTTTATGCCTCCTGAAAATTATTTTTTCGGCTTTAGCAATAAACTCTGTGTCCTTTTCTTAGGACATACAGTTTAATGCTAAAAGCCGTTTATTAATATGATACCTGTTTTTTGAACAGGGATTATCTGAGAGAAAAGCTTTCAATCCACTGAGTCATGGATTCTTCGTATTTTGTTCTGTCTGTGATTGGACAGCTGACAGCAATGCTGTAGATTGCATCTTTACCTTTGAAAAGAGCTTCTATTCGGAAAAGTTTATTTTCATTTCCAGCTGTCTCGGCAGAATTTCCTGTAAATTTGTAGTAATAGCCGCTATTAACTTTAATGGGCACAAGGTCTTCACCGTTGATAGAAATGCTCTGAATAGTTTTTTTTAGGTCGATATTTTTTACCTGGTCGGGAGTCATTTGCTGTTTAGCAACACTGAAAACTATTTTGTTGTTTTTATAACAGGCAATCTGTTCAGCTCCTAAAGATGATGAATAGAGTTTGGTTGTTGATTTGAGATTTTCGGGCAGCCTTACTTTGAATTCATCGTGGGTAATATAAGTCCATTTTGAGCTGTCTGTAACATCAACAGTATTTTTAGAAATAAATTTAAATATAATTAATCCACTTACAGCTAATGTTATAATTAAGCTGAGTATTATAAAAAGCTTTTTCATATTGAATTCCCCTTAATATCTCTATATTATTTTATCTTCATTGAGCATTTTAGACATAAAGGCAGAAGGGAACCCCTCTGCCTTCGCAAACGAAATTACTTACGGAGACCGAGCTTCTCTACGATAGCACGGTATCTGTTGATGTCC
>JAFXAJ010000039.1 GCA_017517145.1 Ruminococcus sp. | reverse complement strand
GTACTCTGCATAATCCTTTGTAAATTTACACTTAATCTCCATTGACAGATTTTCTATGGATGCCTCATATACCTGTTCTAAAAAATAACCATCATTTTCTTTGTCATCTATGCCATGGCTTTCTGTCTGCTCCCACTTTAAACCCAGAAGCTCTTTTTTGTGCCATTTCAGCTTTTTCAGCCTTTTGCGTTCCTCAATCATCCACTTTAAACAATCTTCTGTGGTGCAGTCCTTTACAATCTTTGACGAATCGTATTTCATTTTGCTTTATTAACTCCTTATCTGATTTCTCTATCTTAAAAGCTTCCTGAACCCTCTCCGGATAATACAAGTCTGAACAAGCATATAGATTCCCACGCCAATCATTATCAGCATGACACTTCCGCCAATAGCAATGACCAAATCATTTTCCCCTGCCAGCATTGAACAGGCCATGAGCGGTATCACACTTACAAAACAAAGCGCAATGCCCACAATAATTTTAAGCAGATGGGTATGCTCACTTGTTTTCATAAGCTCCCTGACCATGCCGTCAACACCATACTCTGTTTCAAAGGTTCCCTTTTTAAGATGCGAGAAATTACGCAGCTTAATGCAGCTTAAAACAACCACAATAACCGCCGCTGTCAGTATGAATATCTGTATTACCGAACCGAACATTGCCCCTTGGTCAGCTGTAAACGGCACGCTGCCGCCAATGCCGACCGCATATAATATTGCAGCAATGATCGGTGAAACACACAACAGGAACAGTCCGATACCGATACCCTTTGAAGCCTCTTTTACTGCCGAAAGATATTGGTTTGCCTCCTCCATTGTTACAATACGCTTTGAATCGCTTTCGATAGGCTTTTCTTTGACTTCTTTATTTTCGGGTGTTTCAATCTCATCTTTAAGCAGATAATCGGTTGAAACTCCGAAAACCTCTGCCATAGCTAATATCTTGTTGATGTCAGGAACTGTATGCATACTTTCCCATTTTGATACAGCCTGCCTGCTTACTCCGATCTGTTCTCCGAACTCCTCCTGTGACCAGCCGTTCTTTTTTCTAAGTTCAATAATTTTATCCGCTAATATCATATCTGTTACTCCTGATCCAAATAAGCCTTGATTTCCTCGCTGATACGGACATATTCGATATTATGCATGGAATGTCCACAGTCAAGCTGAATGTAAGTACCGTTTTCCTTATCAGATATATATTCCTTCTGAAGCTCTATCCAGGTTTCAGGGCTGTCCATACCTAATTCCTCACCATTTGAAATAAACATCAGCATCGGAACATCAGGCTTTGGCATACTGCATATCAGATCCATATCCTCAGGCAAGGAAAGCATACCTGTCATCATAGTCTTATTGGGATATATCTTATAGGCGAGTGCCTTGTAAACTGCTTTGTCCTCATCTGTAAGAGTTCCCGTCTTGAAGGAGTCTAAAAGGTCATCAATGGGCTGAAATCTTGTAAGGCCAAAGGTTCTGTACATGAACACCATGCTGTCAACCGAAGCTTCCATATCCTCTTTCATTGCTCTCATTTCGTCCATATCATACATTTTTTCATAGTATGCAGGCACGGACATATCAAGACCAATAATTGCTTCAACCTCATCGGGATAAAGCTGTGCCCATAAAATAGCTTCAATGCCGCTTGCTGAATGAGGGATAAGAATATACGATCCGTCAATTTCAAGCTTTGACAGAGCTTCTCTTTCCCAGTTCAATATAGTATCAAGAGCTGGAACACCCTCAACCTCATCACTGAAACCATACCCGGGTCTTTCGATCACAACTATACGATAGTCATCACTCAACAGAGAGAAAAGTGACTTTGCTTCCAATATAGGAGAAGGCATTCCGCCGCCCTGTAAAAATACAAGTGTCTTATCCCCTGTGCCTTCCGTATACACACTGATATTGTGTCCGTTTATTTCAACAAGCTCGCCCAAGGGTACTAAATATTTTTCTTCCCTTGCCGACTGTATTTTATGATATGAGAACAACCCCACACCTGCCAGCAGCACTAATATCACAATACCGAGAATAACCTTGCCTATCACTTTCAGAACTTTTTTCATAAGACTTTACATCCTTTCTGTTTGTCATGGTTTTTACACCTCTGATTATACAAAAAAGGACGGTTGACATCTACCATCCAAGGCTTGCAATCTGTCAACTGAGCCTTACATTTGCCTGAAATACGAGATTTTTCATATATAACTTTAAATTTCCACTCTTTTACGGCAAACCAATTATACCACAGAATATATATGTTTTCAACCGGATATCTTCTGCTTCCAGCACCTATTCTATCTGTTAATTAATAATTTTCACTCTAAGCTTGTATATATTATCAAATAAGACAATATAACATTTCCTGCAAAAACACGGAAAATCGCATTTTACAGTCTGCTTTTGTACGACACTCTAATAGTAATCATTTGGATTTATTTGAAGGCACCTTTGACAACCAGAATAGTTACGCAATATGCTTTAAAAGTGAACAAGTAACTATTGATAGAACCTGCTCATTACGAATGAGCAGTCCAGGCTGCAATCAGCAACAAGTAATTCGGACAAGCTGTCTGAAATGCAGATTGCATAACGAAAAAATGACCTCCTCATTCCGAAAGGAATGGGGAGGTTTTTGTGTTTGTATGAGATTTGGTATAGTTTAAAATCAAGCACTTATTTTTTTAGCATTGCGACAATCCACTCAGGGTTAGGAGCTTTGAGGGTCTTGTCTCTTGCCATATCTTCCATAACGCCCTGAACGGCAGCCCAGAAACAGCCTGAAAGCTGTTTCGGATCACCTTCTCTGAAAACACCCGCTTTCTGACCTGACTCTATTATTTTAGCGGAATTTTCAATCTGATTTACAGAAAGTGCTGCCTGCCGTGCCTCTTCTGGCATACCCGGCCGCCTTGCTTGTCCCATAAGGACAAACATATCAAAAACCCACGGCTGCTCATCAGCGTATGAGAACAGCCTTTTTAAAAATTCAGTAAAGAAAATTTCAGGCGGAATGTCAGCCATTTTATCAGGTGCTTTTGTTGCTGCCGTACCCATTTTCACAAGCTCCAGCAGCAGTTCTTCTTTCGATTCAAAATAATGGAACATAAGCCCCGTACTCATGGAAACCGCTTCGGCTATATCGGATATTTTGGTTTCGTGAAAACCTTTTTCTACAAATAAATGAAGTGCCGTCATAAGAATTGCCTTGCGGCGTTCTTCTTTTTGTTCTTTACGAGTCATAATTTCACCTTTAAATTTCTGTATTTCTTTTCTGCTTTTTAAGTATTCTCTGTACTGCAAACTTTCCGCTTGCAACCGCAACGGGAAGTCCGCCGGGAGAGTTTGTCCACTGACCTGCAACATAAAGATTTCTGATTCCTTTAAGCTGACCCTTCATTTTAATCTGCTTTCCTGCAGGTGTTGTAACAAAGCTCATGTAACTGCC
>JAFXAJ010000038.1 GCA_017517145.1 Ruminococcus sp. | reverse complement strand
TAGCAGGAGTTTGTTATTACAGTAAATCATATTTTATGAAATTTTTCAAGGAAAGTATGGGTGTGGGATTTATTGCCTATCTCAATGATTTTCGTTTGGAAATTGCTGCACAGATGCTTCTTGCGGCGGATACAAATATTATGGATATTGCTTCTGCTTGTGGTTTTGATAATCTGTCGTATTTCAACCGTTCTTTTAAGAAAAAATATGGAGTGACACCCGGCAGATTCAGAAAAAAGTAAATGGATTTTATGGGGTTTTTAGAGAACCACTTATATGATTTTTATATTTTTGGAAAAAATTTTTTAGGAGTGATTTTTATGAATTTATCAAAACGAATTTGTGCTGCTGTGCTTTCTCTTGTCATGGCAGGAAGTCAGTTTACTGCTGTTAATATGCAGAGTGAACGTATATCAGCTAATGCAGCAGAGCAGGTACTGGCATTTCCGGGAGCTGCAGGTGTCGGAAAATACGCTACTGGCGGCAGAGGCGGAGAGGTTTATCATGTTACTAATCTCAACGACAGCGGCGCAGGTTCTTTCCGTGATGCCGTAAGCAAGCCCTATAGAATTGTTGTATTTGATGTAAGCGGAACGATTGAACTTAAAGGAAATATCATCTGTCAGGGAAATATTACAATTGCAGGACAGACAGCCCCCGGAGGTTCGGGAATTACGCTTAAAAATTATAAAATGGGTATGGGCGGAGATAATATTATCTGTAGATTTATCAGTTCCCGTCCGGGTCCTTATGCCTCAACAAGCAGCGGAAACGATGCATGGGGCGGAGCAAAAGGCTCTAATTCTATTATTGACCACTGTTCAATGGGCTGGACAACCGATGAACAATGGGGATTATATTCTTCAAATAAGTATACAACTGTTCAGTATTCAGTTATCGGACCTGCTGATTCATGGGGCGGTCATGATAAGGGTGTACACGGTTTTGGAATAATGATGCCGGGAACTTCCACATTTGACCATAATCTTATTATTCATAACGTTTCAAGAAATTTCCGTGGAAAAATAGGCGGTACTGAGACTTGTGACTTTACAAATAACGTTATATATAACTGGGCTTATCAGACAGCTTATGGAACAATCGGACATCTTAATTATGTGAACAATACTCTCAAAATGGGAAAGGGAACAGTCAGCGGAAAGCATTATGTCAATGTAGACAGCAGCACAAATCCTAAGAATTTTTCAATATATTGCAGCGGAAACCGTATGATCAACAAGGATAATACGGTATATGCCGAAGTTACGGAAAATAACTGGAATGGCATCAAAGTAAAGGACGGATTAGGTATTACTAAAGATTCAATCAAAAGTAATACGCCGTTCCCTACATACGGCAGCAAGGAAAATCTTTCTACTGTGACAGATTGCGAAAGTGCAGAAAAATCTTATGAAAACGTATTATCATTTGCAGGAAACGGAATTTCATCCGAACAGCGTACAGATATAGATAAACAGTGTGCAGAAGAATGCCGCACTGGCACAGGAACTCTTAGCGGCACGGCTAAATATGCTGACGCATCATCATCTGATAAAGAAAAAATCGACAAATACAGCATTTCCTGCGGAGTTGAATACACATATCCGAAAGCAGTTTTGCAGAAAACCATAGTTGATAAGGATAATGACGGTATGGCTGATGATTGGGAACTTGCAAGAGGACTTAATCCCAATGATTCGTCAGATACAAACGGAGATTATTGCGGTCAGGGATATACAAATATAGAGTATTACATAAATGACCTTACAGTAAATGCTTTTCCTGAAGGAGTTGTGGCATTATCTCCCGAAAATGCACAGAATGTTGAGCCTGTAAGCGGAAAGTTTATATCAGAACTTAATGTAGATGATAAAGCAAATGCAGCGGCATGGTCTATCGGAGAAAATCTTGCCAATGGTTCCTTAATATATGGCGACAGAGATTTCACATATAGCAATGTTCCTGCACAGCTCGCAGGCGCGGAATATATCCTTACCGCCTGCGATTCTAAATTCTATGAAGATAATCTTGCATCATTTACGGCTATGGATGATATAACAGTATATGTTGCCTTTGATAACCGTGTAGAAACCCTTCCTTCTTGGATTTCAGACTGGAAAGAAACCGGTTTAACAATTGCAAGTTCAAATGATGTTGTATTTGATATATATTCTAAGGATTATTCAAAGGGTGAAAAAGTAGTACTTGGAACTAATGGTCAATCTTCTTTCTGTGTAAATTATACGGCAATGACTGTGAAAAAGTCGGAAATCATTGCTGTGTCAGGAGATGTAAATAAAGACGGCACATTTTCCATTGCTGATGCGGTAGCATTACAGAATTATCTTCTTGGCAAAACAGATGCGGTTCTTGCTGATTGGAAAGCAGGGGATTTATGTGCAGACGACAGACTTGATGTATATGATTTTATTGCAATGAGAGAAATGTTAGTCTGATATTTTTCACAGATAGTTCGCTGTGAGGGAGGTCTTTAGAGGTTCCCATCTAATAAAAAACAGGTGCGTCCTTCCACGAAGGGCGCATTTGTTTATTATATCTAGTTTATTTAGTTAAATGTAATTAAATTTCTCGTTAAAATAACCTGATATATTAGTAAAACATCTCTTGACAAATCTGTATAAAAAAGTTATAATATTAATAATTCAATATTTTTTTGGATAATATTATTTTATTAAGGGATTATTTGAAAAACGGAACACGTGCAAAATTTCGTACAGGACGAATATCAGTTGCAAGGTTTGACAATGCAGTAAAAATTTTTGTCATAGAAATATAGCCGTGAGTGCGGTTTTTAGATGTTCTCTTAATGATCTAATTGATTCTTGATTTTAATTTTTGAATTCAAGAGACAGTTGCATAATTTATAATAAAGGAGATGTCTTTTTGAACACAGATACAATTTCATTTGATTTGGGCTGTAACTTTGATTACAAGCTCTTTGATTTCGTCGATCAGTACGATAAGAAACACGCTATTACAAGCTTTTTTGGAAAACTAAAGAATGATGGTCTCCCCGGAGGACGTGCCGCTTCCATTATCCCTGATTTCACATTAGATCAGTTAGCTGAATATGTACAGGAATGTCAGAAGCGTGACATCACTTTCAACTACCTCATCAATCCTCTTTCTATGGATCAGAATGAGCTTGATCCTGTAATGGGAAAGAAAATACGTACATTTATACATACAATGTATGATATGGGTATTAAGGCATTTACCCTTAATTCTCCTATCCTTATAAAGTATATCAAGAGAGAGTTCAAGGATGTTTTTGTAACACTTGGCCTTTATGCTTATCCTACAACTATTCAGCATATTGAGTATTGGAGAAACTGGGGCGTTGATGAGATTACTCTTGATCACGGCTTCAACAGAAGATTTGATCTTCTCAGACAGCTTCTTACACAGTACAAGGATACAGACCTCCATCTTCGTGTAATTGCTAATAATCTTTGTCTCAGGGAATGTCCGTTCCGTCTTGCACATGGCTGCTTCGTTGGTCACTCTGAACCAGAAAAGTTATCAATGGACTACTCACTGGTAAACTGTGCTTATAAAAAGGTAACACATCCTGCCGCTATTCTTACAGCCGAGTTCATTCGTCCTGAGGATGTACACTACTACCGTGAACTTGCAGAAGAAACAGGCAATAAAAACTTCTCAATCAAGCTGATTGACAGAACAAGAACAACAGACTTCCTCCACAAGGTAGTTAAAAGCTATATGGAAGAATCTTACGATGGAAACCTTCTTGATATTGTTAACTGGCCGCAAGCTAAGACTATTGCTACACGCCCTGATCAGGCAGGTGCTGTTGGTGCAGGCGGTCCCCCTGCCGGTATGCCTCCAATAGGTGCAGGCGGTCCTCCCAAGGGCGCTCCTGATATGAGATGGATGGATAAGCTAAAGCCCGAAGCAATGATGGCTTACGGAAGAACTATGCATCTTCCTAAGTTTTATGTTGACAACAAGAAGCTTGACGGATTCCTTGAACACTTCATCAAGAATAACAAGTGTTCAGAGTCTCTTTGTGTTAATGATATTCTTGAAAATGGCGAGACAGCTCCAAATGCCTGCGCTCACTGCTCAGCATGGGCTAAGAAGGTAATCTCATACGACGAAAACGAGGTTGCACAGTGGAAACAGCTTTGTTCAGGTGTTCTCCGGAGCATTGAGGACGGCTCTATTTATAAGGAAACGTGATATACAACAGGAAATACCTAAAAAATCGTTCATGATTGAATTTCCATGACAAATATCATTTACAGCATTGCCTTAACTAACTGCGTTTATTTTTAATTACAAGGTTATTATAGGTGTCGGTAGATTTTGTTTAAAATCTGAATTTATCAGTATAAATATAAAAGGCTGCGGGTTTCGCAGCCTTTAAATTTTTCAGTTTATTGCTTTTATAGGGCAAGCAGCTTTACATTCTCCGCAGGATGTGCATTTGTCATAGTCGATAACAGCGTGTGCGTCAATAACTTTTATAGCATCGCTGGGACATTTCTTTTCACATATTTTACAGCCTATGCAGCCGCTTGAACAGGCAAGTTTAGTAGCTTTGCCGTTATCCTTGGAGGAACAGAGAACATCTGTGGATTTTGCTTTGGGCTTGATAGAAATAATCTGATTTGGACATACAGCAACACATTGACCACAAGCACCGCATAAGGACGGGATAATTTTTGCAAGTCCGTTTTCAATTTTTATAGCACCGTGTTCGCATACAGCAGCACAGTCTCCGAAGCCGATACAGCCATATTTACACATACCGTTTCCGTTGTAGAAGCGTTTAACAGCCTTGCATGATTGAACTCCGCCGAAGTCGAACTGGAGTTTTGTAGAATTACAGTCGCCGTTACAATGTACAATAGCTGTCATTGGTACAACATCAGCTGCTGCAACTCCAAGTATTTCAGCGATTTTTCCGGCTGATTCAGCACCGCCGGGACGACAGAGATTAGTAGCTGCGTTGTTGTTTACAATAGCGTCAGCATAGTCAGAGCAGCCGGCAAATCCACAGGCACCGCAATTTGCCTGCGGCAGAGCATCGCCGATTTTTTCTACTCTTTCATCTACTTCAACATGGAATATTTCAGAAGCTGCAGTGAGGAGAATTCCTGCACCAAGACCACAGATTCCAAGTATAATAACAGGTATCAGATAAGTCATAACTGCACCTCCTTAGCTAAATAATCCCGCAAAGCCCATAAAGCTGACAGAAACTATTGATGCAGCAATGAGAGTAGCAGGAACACCTTTGAATGTTTCAGGAATATCAGCGTATTCCATTTTCTTGCGTACACCCGAGAATATTATAAGAGCAAGCATGAAGCCGAGACCGCCGCCGAGAGCGTTGATAACTGACTGTACAAAAGAGAAATCGTTGTCGATATTGAGTACAGTTACTCCGAGTACAGCACAGTTTGTGGTAATCAGCGGCAGATATACACCTAATGACTTATAAAGAGGGGGAAGCATTTTTTTCATAGCTGTTTCCACAAGCTGAACAAAAAGAGCAATTACAAGTATAAACACAACAGTGTCGAAATATGCAAGTCCATTGGGAACGAGGATGAAATGATGAATCGGGTATGTAACAATAGTTGCGCAAATCATAACGAAGGTTACGGCAATGCCCATGCCTGAAGCGCTGTCAAGCTTTTTGGAAACGCCTAAAAAGGGGCATATTCCCATGAATTTTGCAAGTACAAAGTTATCGGTCAGCATAGCAGAGAGAAGAATTACACCGAGAGTTTTCATTTAGCGTCAGCCTCCTTTTTATCGCATTTACCCGACATGGGGCAGTTGTCACAGCCGCCGCATTCGATTTCCTGAGGCGGTTTTCTGTTGGCAATTTTGTTAACCATGGCAATTATAACGCCGAGAGTGAAAAAACCTCCGGCAGGCATTATAAATATAAGCATGGGATTATCGTGGGCAACAGGGATATTCATTCCCATCCACTGACCTGCGCCGATGATTTCACGGATTGAACCCATGAGGAAAAGGGCAAGAGTGAAGCCGATTCCCATACCGATAGCGTCACAGGCGGAAGCTATAACTCCGTTTTTGCTGGCAAACATCTCAGCTCTGCCGAAGATGATACAGTTAACAGTGATGAGTGTGAGATAAATTCCCAAACTTTCATAAAGTGAGGGCATAAATCCTTCAAGAAGGAATCCTATAAGCGTAACAAAGCTGGCGATAATTACAATAAATGCAGGAATACGCACTTTGTCGGGGATTACTTTACGCAGTGCAGAAATAACAATATTTGAGCCAAGGAGAACGAATGTAGTAGCAAGTCCCATGCCGATTCCGTTGGCAGCCTGTGTAGTAACGGCAAGAGTGGGGCACATACCCAGCAGCATTATGAGCGTTGGATTTTCCTTGATTATGCCTTTGGTTAATTCTTTTGTAAGAGGTGCTTTATTTGCCATTGAGAATCGCCTCCTTATTTTCAGAATATACTTTCAATGCAGTATCAACGGCATTTTTTAAGCCGTTTGATGAAAAAGTAGCGTTACTTATTGTATCAATCTGCACATCGGGAGCAGATGCACCGTAGAATTGCTGACGGAAATCGCTGTTATCACGGATTTTCGTGCCAAGTCCAGGCGTTTCACCAAGTGATACGAATTCTATACCGGAAACAGAGCCGTTTTCGTCAATGCCGATGAGGACGTTTATACCGCCTTTTGAATAACCGTCTGCGGCAACCTGTATAGCAGTTTTTTTATCGGGAGTAACAGCAATAGCCTGAATTGACTCCTCTCCGAAGTTGTTGTTTATAAGAGTGCAGTCTGTTTTTCCGAAAAGGGCTTCCACACTTGAGTTAAAACGGAGCTGTTTTTGTTCAGCAATGCTTTCTTTGGTGAGCTCATAGGCAAAAACAAGCAGGAGAGCAGCAATTGCACATATAATAGTCAGAACAACGGAGGGCATAATTTTACTTTTCATTTTTAACAGCCTCCTTTGCTCCGAAAATTTTAGTGCGTGTATGCTGTTCAATATACGGCGTAAGAATATTCATAAGAAGAATCGAGAAAGAAACTCCTTCAGGAGAAGATGCGAAAAAGCGGACAATAAAGGTAATTATTCCGCAGCCAAGACCAAAGATAATTTTGCCCTTTGTAGAAATAGGAGTTGTAGCGTAATCAGTAGCCATGAAGAATGCGCCGAGGAATACGCCGCCTGCAAGTATTTCATACAGTGGATCACCGCCTGAAACGAGGGAGAGTAGCGCAAGACTTCCTATGAACGAAAGGGGAGCAGCAAGGTTGATAATTTTTCTTGCAGCAAGGTAAAGCCCGCCTATAAGGAGAGCAAGTGCACTTGTTTCACCGAGACATCCGCCCACATTTCCGAGGAAAAGGTCGAGGTATGAGGGGATTTTCTGGTTTATTTCTGCAAGTTCATCGGCGGACATTCCCTGTAACACAAGGGGAGTTGCACCTGTTACAGCATCTGCGGAATTTTTCCATTCAAAAGGGAGAACCCAATTAGTCATGGCAGCCGGAAAGCTTACCATAAGAACAATACGTGCCGTTATAGCAGGATTTGCAAAATTTTGTCCCAGACCGCCGAAAAGCTGTTTTACAACGGCAATAGCCACAAATGAGCCGATAACAGGTATCCACATAGGAACAGAAGCAGGGAGATTGAGAGCGAGGATAATTCCCGTAACGACAGCTGAAAAGTCACCTATAGTATTGTCACGCTTCATAAGTCTGCGGCACAGATATTCAAAAAGTACGCATGAGACGACGCATACAGCAGTGACAAGAAGTGAGCGAAGTCCGAAGAAAATACAGCCTGCAATAAGAGCCGGCATAAGAGCTGCGCACACATTCAGCATTAT
>JAFXAJ010000037.1 GCA_017517145.1 Ruminococcus sp. | reverse complement strand
TGGTGTTGAAGTCTCCGTACCCAAGGGTGCTACAGTCCTTGAGGCTGCTCACGCTGCAGGTTTTGAGATTCCTACACTTTGCTATATGAAGGAAATCAACGAGATCGGTGCTTGCCGTATCTGCGTTGTTGAAGTAAACGAGGGCAGAGGCTTCCGTCTTGTTGCAGGCTGTGTATACCCCTGCACAGACAAAATGGAAATCCTCACTGCTTCTCCCAAGGTTATCGAGTCACGTAAGAAGACTCTCGAACTCATCCTTTCCACACATGACAGAAAGTGCCTCTCCTGCGTAAGAAGCGGCAACTGTGAGCTCCAGAAGCTCTGTAAGGATTACGGTATCGAGGATGCTTCCAAGTATGACGGCGCAAACAACACTTATGAAGTTGACAACAGCGCTGCTCACATGTACCGTGACAACAATAAGTGTATCCTTTGCCGCCGCTGCGTTGCTGTATGTGCTAACACACAGGGAATCGGCGTAATCGGCGCAAATGAGCGTGGTTTCAAGACATATATCGGTTCTGCATTTGATATGGGTCTCGGCGAGACAAGCTGTGTATCCTGCGGTCAGTGTATTGCTGTATGTCCTGTTGGCGCAATCGCTGAAAAGGACTACATCAAGCCCGTTCTTGAAGCTATTGCTGATCCTGAGAAGGTTGTTCTCGTTCAGACAGCTCCTGCTGTTCGTGCAGGACTCGGCGAGTGCTTCGGTCTTCCCATTGGTACAAACGTAGAGGGCAAAATGGTTGCTGCTCTCAGAAGACTCGGCTTCGATAAGGTATTCGATACTGATTTCGCTGCTGACCTTACAATTATGGAAGAAGCTAACGAGTTCCTCGACAGAGTTAAGAACGGCGGAAAGCTTCCCCTTATCACATCATGCTCACCCGGTTGGGTTAAGTACTGCGAGCACTATTTCCCTGAGATGACAGAGAATCTTTCTTCTTGTAAGTCTCCTCAGCAGATGTTCGGTGCAGTTGCTAAGACTTACTACGCTGAGAAGATGGGCATTGATCCTAAGAATATCGTTATGGTTTCTATCATGCCTTGTACAGCTAAGAAGTTCGAAATCGGCAGAGATGACCAGAACGCTGCTGGTGTTCCTGACGTTGATTACTCACTCACAACACGTGAGCTGGGCAGAATGATTGAGCGTGCAGGTATCAACTTCCTCGGTCTTGCTGATGAGAAGTTTGATGATCCTCTCGGAATCTCCACAGGTGCTGCTGTTATCTTCGGCGCTACAGGCGGTGTTATGGAAGCTGCTCTCAGAACTGCTGTATA
This sequence comes from Ruminococcus sp., assembly GCA_017517145.1. Lineage (GTDB taxonomy): Bacteria > Bacillota > Clostridia > Oscillospirales > Ruminococcaceae > Ruminococcus. Next base: position 10,675 of record JAFXAJ010000037.1, on the reverse strand, counting down.
CACACTCACAGGCGAAAACGCTATTGATTTCCCTGAGGTACGTGGTACAGATGGAATCAAGGAAGCAACATACAACGTTGCCGGTATGGACGTTAAGGTTGCTGTTGCAAGCGGTCTTGCTAACGCTAAGGAACTTCTTGAGAAGGTTCAGAACGGCGAAGCTGATTACCACTTCATTGAAATCATGGGATGTCCCGGCGGCTGTGTAAACGGCGGCGGTCAGCCTCAGGTTGCAATGGGTATCAGAAACTTTGTTGACATCAGAGCTGAAAGAGCTAAGGTTCTTTACAACCTCGACGCTGAGATGCCTGTAAGACAGTCTCACGAGAACCCTGCTATCAAGGCTATCTATGATGAGTTCCTTGAAAAGCCCGGCAGCCATAAGGCTCACGAGCTTCTCCACACAACATACGTTAAGAGAAGCATTAACTAATTCATGTAAGTAAGATATATAAAGAAACGCCCGAGAAATCGGGCGTTTTTATGTCTCTTTTTCAACAGACAAAACCGCACAGATTGGTCTGTGCGGTTGTTTTCTTACTGGTATCTTTAATCAATGCTAAAATATTCTTCAAGAGTTATATAGGGGTCGCCGATAGCAGCACCGTGGTTTTTAATAGCCTGAGCCACATCCTTGCCGACATAGCGGATATGCCACGGTTCGTATTTATAGCCTGTAATATCCTGCTTGCCCTTTGGGTAGCGGATAATAAATCCGTATTCTGTGCAGTGTTCCTCAAGCCAGATAGCTTCGGGAGTGCCTGCAAAAGAATCGTCAATAGTATTTACATCAATTGCCATACCTGTCTGATGCTCGGAATGACCGGGACGAGCTGAGAACGTATCAGCTGTAGCCTGTCCGTGATTAGAGACATATTCGTTATAAATCTGCTCCTGAGTTTCATAAGAACGGAATCCCGATGAGAGATATATGTTAATACCGTCATTTGCAGCACTCTGAACGAGAGACTGGAAAGCACTGTATGTATCGCTGGTCAGAGAACCGGGATTATAGGATTTAGGAAGTGAGTATGACTTGTTTGCAATGAGAACGCCGTCATAGTATGTTATGCCGTCGATTTCCTGTTTGCCCTCAGGTTTCTTGACAGTTATGGTAATTTCACCGTAAACATTGCTGTTGTTGGCATCAGTGACACGGATAGTGCAAGTTCCTGCGCTGACAGCTGTAATATTTCCATACTGGTCAACCGTTGCAACGTTTGTATCTGAGCTTGTCCAGATTTCGTTGTAGCTGCCTGATACAGTGGCGTAGGGTTTGAAGCCGCCTTCCAGAATTTCAGCTGATGTATAGCTGAGGGGGATAGTTGCACCGACGGGAGTTGTAGGAGCCTGAGTTGATGTGCTTCCTGTGCCTGTAACAGTTACGCTGCCTGTACCGGTTCCATTTGCAGATATTGCTGAACTGTTGGTATTTTTTGCGGCAGTTTTAGTGGCAGAGGATGTTTTTTTACTGTTTACGGGAGGCTTTGCAACAGAAGTTTTCTTACTGCTGTTAAGGTTGCTGATTTCCTCTTTTGAACGTGTAACAAGGGAAACATACTGACCTGAGACAGTAGTAAGAGTGCTTCTTTCGGCTGTTGTTTTAGCGGCTGTGGTGCGGGGAACGAGTTCTATAGTCTCATCATCGCCGCTTTCTTCATCGTCTGAATCAGTTTCGCCGCCTGATAAAGTAATATCGCTGTCGATTTCCTCATTTGAATTGGGAATTTCTCTGCCGCATGATGCTGTGCAGGCAATACAGCAAAGAGCTGCAAGCATAGCAGCAATTTTCTTTATATTCATTTTAATCATCTCCGAATAATTTTTTTGATTACATATATATAATTATACCACATTTATTACGCTGTGTAAAGTGGTAAAATGAACTAAAAGCTTAAATTTCTGTATTTTTTTACGTTTTTATCACAAAAATGTAAAAACAGTATTAAAAAAATATGATTTTTTGCTGTAACCCCTTTACTTTTTGGGGATATTATGGTAAAATATAAATAGTATTTTTTATGGAATGTATAGACACGGCTATGCTGTGATGTCTGAGATGGAGGTGAGTATATTGTCAGAAAATCCGAAACTTATAGGCGTGTGTCTTTCAACTCTTTTTGACGAGGACAGATATGGCTTTATAAGTAAATTCAACAAATATGCTGTTGATGCAGGATACAGACTTATTATATTCAATTCCGATTCTGATTTGTATGAACAATTCAATAAGAATAATGAGGGGGCAGCTTCCGTATTTCGGCTGATACCTTATGAAAAATTGTCGGCGCTTATTATATTCCCGGCGTTTATACAGAATGATGAAATAATAGCAGAAATTGCAGAAAAAGGAAAAATGCAGAATATTCCCGTAATCTCCATTGACAGGGAAATAGAAGGCTGCTTTTGTTTTGCATTTAACTATGCTGATGCCTTTGAGAATATCTGCCGCCATGTCATAGAATTTCATGGTGCAAAAAAAATATACCTGATAACAGGTAAAAGAGGAAATAATTATGCGGAGGAAAGACGTTTTGCCTACCGATGTGCCCTCGAATCAAATGGTATTCCTTATGATGAAAATAATGTGGGGTACGGATGTTTCTGGGAAGGACCGACAAATGATTTGCTTCTCAAATGGTTTGATATAGAAAAACGTGAAGTTCCGGATGCTATAATATGTGCAAATGATGTAATGGCAATTACCGTAAGCCGCTTTTTACAGAGTCGTGGATATAGTATTCCGGAGCAGTGTATAGTAACGGGCTTTGACAATATTGAACAGGCAAAAATGCATACTCCACATATTACAACCTGTCATCAGAATTATGATGAAATGTGCAGGCGTATTATAGAAAAAATTGAAGAATTTTATTCTGACGAAGATATGGAAATTACAGAATTTGCAATAAAAATCGGGTTCAATATGATATTTTCCCGTTCCTGCGGATGCTGTGATTCAGATAAATACGACATTAATGCAGCCGTTCAGAACTTTATAGTCAGAAACAGTGAAGCCAATGAACGAGAGGCTATGATGTGTTCTATGCAGTCCTCTATATCGAAAATGTCCGATATGACAGAACTTCCAGCTGTAATGGTTGACAAGTTCGGATTCCATACCATTGTTATTGCAATGAACAGAGATGCTTTCATGCCGCCTCATTTTGGTTCGAACCGCATGGGAAAAGAAAGCTTTACAAGCAAGGTGGATATTATTCATCAGCGTTATTATTGGTATGATATTGCACCATGCATTATAGATACAAGTGAGCTTATACCATATCCTGAACTGCTTCTGAAAAGAAATGAACCGATAATTGTCTGCGGTATTCACTTTATGGAAATGGCAATGGGATACTGTGTATTTCAGCCTGATATGGGTGTTGGTGAGTATCAGAAAATACATTCGTTTATTGTTGCACTGGGAGCCGCTTTGGGTAACTTCCACAGCCGTCACCAGATTAAAATGATAAATCAGCAGCTTCTCGATGCTAACCGTGAACTGCACAAGCTGTCACAGCGAGATTTTATGACAGGGCTGCTTAATCGGCGTGGTTTTTATGATAAGCTGGAATCTATAATGAGTGAAGTAAACGGAAATGATTCCAGAATTGTAATCATATCTGCTGACCTTGACCGTCTGAAATATATAAACGATACCTTCGGACATCTTGAAGGTGACAACGCAATAACTACCGTGGGCAGAGCTCTTGTCAGCAGTTCAGTACAGGGAGAAATATGCGCCAGATTCGGCGGTGATGAATTTTGTGTTGCTGCTGTAGTAGATGAGGAAGAAGCGAAGTACTACTTCAACGATTTCAAGGACAGATTTTGTGATTACCTCTACGATTACAACCGGAAATCCGGCAAGGAATACGTGCTCAATGCAAGTATCGGCTGCTGTGTAGAAAAAATACAGGGCAGGATTGATATTGAAGAAATGATAAAAATTGCCGATGAAAATATGTATATCGACAAAATGGAGCACAGAAGCAAGAATAAATAGGCGGCAGAATTTCTGCCGCCTTGTTTTTTGAAACGTGATGCACAAAAAATATATAAGAAAAAACCTATAAATCATTATTTAACCACTTGTAATTTGTCACGGAAAATGATATAATATTATAATAGGGATAGTAGGGACATATTGTGTGACATTCAAGGAGATTAAAATGGAAAAAAATATAAAACAGAATAGCAGTGAGGGCTTTTCAGATGTAATATGCGGAAGAAATCCTGTCATTGAAGCCCTTAAATCAGGGGCAGCTCTTGATATGATATACATGGACGGAAACGGCGGAAGTCTCAGTGTTATCAGACGTCTTGCAAAGGAAAAGGGGATTCCTGTAAAGGATGTAAAGGACGATAAACTGAAAAAACTGTCAGGCGGTGCTTCACATCAGGGTGTTGCTGCTGTGGGTGCTTGCGGCGAATATGTTTCCGTTGAGGATATTCTCGCAGTTTCACAGGAAAAAGGCACAAAGCCTTTCATAATTATTTGTGATGAAATTGAAGATCCGCACAACCTCGGCGCAATTATCCGTACAGCCGAAACGTCAGGTGCGGACGGCGTAATTATCCCTAAGCGCAGAAGTGCAGGTCTGAATGCAACTGTATTCAAGACATCCGCAGGAGCTGCAAGCTATGTGCCTGTAGCAAGAGTTTCAAATCTTGCCGCCGCTATAGACAAGCTGAAAGAAAACGGCGTGTGGATTTACGGCACTGATGCGGACGGTACAGACTACAGTGAAACCGATATGACAGGCAGCTGCGGACTTGTAATAGGCTCTGAGGGCTTCGGTATAAGCCGTCTTATCAGAGAAAAATGTGATTTTATGATACGTCTGCCTATGCTGGGCAGGATAAATTCCCTTAACGCTTCTGTTGCGGCAGGTATATTCATGTACGAAGTCCTGCGTCAGCGCAGAAAAGGCTCATAGGAGGGAGGAATATAAATGGCAGATACGAAATTATCTCTTGAGGATATTCTGGACGAATACAAGACAAATCCCGATGACCCGTCAACTGCTCTCGTTGACAGGGATGATACGAAGAAAATTCTGAATTCAACCATTCCTGAACCTGTAAAGGTGACAGCTGAAATTCCCAGAGCTGTTTCTCATGAGAAAAAGGAACTTTTTGACAGCGTTGAATCCAAGGCTAACCCTGCAAATGAGATACGCCCTGCTGAAATATCCAGAAAAACAGCGGCAGTTGTGGGAGATACGGGATTAACCGAGGTCAAGTCAACTCATCCCGTAGACGCTCCTTCAGAGGATATTGATACAGAAGGTTCATCAAAAATCCGCCCCATGTCGGAGTCTACCAGAGCAAGAGAGGCGGAAAAAAAGAAGAAAAAACGCAGTTTTTTCAAGCGTGAGGAGTCAAAGCAAACATACTCAAAGGAAAAGCCGGTTGGCGAGTATATGTACACTCCTCCTGAATTCCGCAAGAAAAAGCGCACAAGAGAAGAAATTGTCAGCGAAGCGGAAGCTCCTGAAAACAGGAAGTATGTTACGGATATTGTACCGTCACCTGCGGCTCTTGAAGCAACCCGTCCCATTGAGCTTGCACCGAGGGCGGAGACAACGAATATTGACCTCAGCAGTATCAAGGCGGCTACAGAGGAAAGCATAGATGTGCGTATTCCAAGTGATACAGAGGAATATACTCGTCAGACAATGAAGGTTAAGCGAACAAAGCGTATTGTTGATTTCAATTATTACGGCGATGTTCAGGATGTTGGCAGGGATATATATGAACTGACAGGCATACTCAAAACAAGAGTGGCAGTTCTTGCAATGACGGCATTTCTCAGCCTGTACATAACTATATGCAGCCGTTTTCATCTGCCTATTGCGGAATTTCTGAGTATATCAAGTATTTATACATATCTTATTGCTCATTTCATTCTTGGAGGACTGGCACTGTTTTATTCTGCACCTGTAATTGCAAAGGGATTTAAAAACCTTGTTAAATTCAAGGCAGACAGCGATTCTATGACAGCTATAACGGCAGTATCCTGTTTTGTGGCGCTGCTTGCGGCATTTCTTAAATCCGACATGGCACGTGCTGAGATTATACATATTTATATGCCTGTTGGTATACTTGCTCTGCTGACAAATGCTGTAGGAAAGCTGCTTATTCTTAAAAGAGCAAGACGCAATTTCAAATTTGCATCACGGGATTTCGACCGCCATGCTGTAGTTTACGTCAAGGATGAGGAACGTGCAGAACGTCTTACTCACGGTACACTGGGAGATTTCCCAATACTCGCGGCAATGCGTCCTACAGATTTTCTTACGGATTTCCTGCGTTATACATATTCAGCGGATATAACCGACAGCTATTGTCGTAAAGCTGCACCGATATGTCTGATTGTATCAGTTATCACATCGGTATTTCTCACTTATGTGAGAATGGGAACGCTTTTATCTCTTGAGGCTGTAGCTTTTGGATTTTCCATATTCTCCATGCTTATATGCGCCTGTTCATGTATAGCGCTGCCTTTTGCGGCGAATATTCCCCTTGAAAAGGTATCAAAAGAAACTCTGAAAAATGACGGAATCCTTTTAGGATACCAGAGCGTAGACGATTTGTATGATACCAATTCACTTCTTGTAAAGGCGGAAGATCTTTTCCCTGCCGGAACAGTACGTCTTGGCGGAATAAAGGTGTTTTCCAATACAAAGCTTGATGAGGCATTTCTCGACGCTGCAAGCCTTTCCTACTACGGCGGAAGCCTTATGCAGCAGCTTTTTGCAGACCTTATACAGGGCAAGGAAAATCTGCTTTATCCCATAGAAAATTTCTCCTACGAGGACGGCATGGGACTCTGCGGCTGGATAAAGAACCGACGTATACTTCTTGGCAGCCGTGAGCTTATGGAATCCCACAACATCGAAGGACTTCCCACAAAATCAAGGGAGAGCGAGTATACACAGGGGCATGAACCTGTATATCTCTCTATTTCAGGAAATCTTGCAGCTATGTTTGTAGTTGATATTATAGCGGGCAGAAATATAAGAAAGTGGGCAGAAAGACTTGCACGCAAAAAGGTATGTCTTATTGTAAAATCTGTTGACAGCTTTGTAAAAGCAGAAAAAATAGCTAAGGTATACGGGCTTACGGCAAATTCAGTAAAAGTCATACCTAAAAAGCTTCACGAGGATTTTGATGCAGAAACAAGAAAGACAGTCCGTATGAGCGCTTCAATGGCGTGTGCAGGAAAATTCAGTTCTATGGCACAGCTGATACTGGGAATAAAGAGTATCCACACATCAGCAATAATAGCACTGATATTCCAGACAGCGTCAATATTGCTGGGATTTGGTCTGTCAATGATGCTTATAGCGTCAAAGGCGTTTGAATCAAATTATATTTATATGTCAGCAACAGCGATGATAATTTACAATGTTTTATGTACACTTTTCACTTGTTTTGCGGCAGGGACGAGAAGAAAATAAAAATTTACGGCGATACTTCGGTATCGCCTGACATTTAAGGAGAAAAAATATGTCCGACAGAAATAACACAGACAATCAGAATACAGATACCATATACATACCGCCTGAAGTGCGGAATGTAAATCCTCCTCCTCAGAGACCACTGCGGAGAGTTGAGCAGAATGAAAATAATCCTCAGTATTACAATCAGGGGCAGTACAGCGGACAGCAGCAGTATAATCCGCAGTATGATATGCGTCAGCCCATTCAGAATCCTCAGTATTACAATCAGGGGCAGTATAGCGGACAGCAACAGTATAATCCGCAGTACGATATGCGTCAGCCCATGCAGAATCCTCAGTATTATAATCAGGGACAGTACGGCGGACAGCCTTACTATGGACAGCCGTATAACCCTCCGCCGCCGAGAAAATCCAATGGCAAAAAGAAGAAAAAACGCAGAAAAAGAAGCTTTTTTGGCAGGTTTATCAGCCGTTTCATAAAGACGCTGATTATGATTCTGGTGCTGATTTTCGGAATGTACTCCTGCACTTCCCTTTGTCTTATAAATAAAATGGATTATGCGGAAACAGGTGACAGAAACCGCCGCAGTGACGCTCTTGCAAGGAGTTACGTGAAAAATGTACTGCTCATCGGTACAGACGGCAGATCCGAAAATGAAACGGCAAGGTCTGATACAATGCTGCTTGCATCTGTTAACCGCAAAACAAACGAAGTCAGTCTGATTTCGCTGATGCGTGACTGCTACGTTGAAATTCCCGGATACGGCGAGGATAAACTGAATGCGGCTTATGCCTATGGCGGTGCGGAACTGCTCATGGACACAATTGAGCACAATTTCGGAATTGCAGTAGAGGACTATGTGGCAGTGAATTTTGTTTCCTTTGCCAGTGTAGTTGACAGCGTAGGCGGAATTGACATAGAAATATCCGATGCTGAGGCGAAAGAAATAAACACGATTTTACAGGCTGAGGTCAATGAAATTATGGGCGATGATGTCCTTGATGATTTGCTTGACGGCGGCGGAAAGCTTCATCTCAACGGTAAGCAGGCATTGTCTTATGCACGTATCAGATACATCGGAAATGCAGATTTTGAGCGTACAGAGCGACAGCGTGAAGTGATAGAACTTGTTATGAATAAGGTTAAGTCGTTTAATCCGACTATACTGCCAAGACTTTCATTCAGCGTACTTCCGGGAGTAGAAACAAATATGACAACGGCAGAGCTTTACGGCTTATCACTAGAACTTCCGTTTATAGCAGGATATGAACGGCAGCAGCTGCAGATTCCTGCGGAAGGGACGTATTATTCGGCAGATATGGATTGCGGAAATTCTCTGATAGTTGATTTCGTGGAAAACTATAATATAATCTACGAAACCGTATATGAAGAATAACTGATAATATAAAAAGGGCGGATTTTCATCCGCCCTGATTTATTATTCCATTTCGCTGAGAAGCTTTTCAGCACTTGCAAGCTTGACGCTGATAACAAAAAGCTCCAGTGCCTTTTCCAGATCCTCCATAGAAGGATATGTGGGAGCAATACGAATATTTCTGTCGTCCTTGTCAATTCCGTAGGGGAATGTAGCGCCTGCGCCTGTGAGAGTAACGCCAGCTTCTGCACAAAGCTTGACAACTCTCTTTGCACATCCGTTGAGAGCGTTGAAGGAAACAAAGTAACCGCCCTTAGGCTCTGTCCATTCACCGATACCAAGAGGAGCAATTTCTCTTTTAAGTGTGTCGCAGACAAGGCTGAACTTTGGAGCGATAATAGTTGCGTGCTTTTTCATGTGCTCAACCATATTTTCAAGAGTTCCGAAGAACTTTACGTGACGGAGCTGGTTCATCTTGTCGTAGCCGATGATAGATAAGCCAAGATAGCCTCTCAGCTCATCGATATTCGCCTTGCTTGCACCCATAGCAGCAACACCTGCGCCGGGGAATGTGACCTTTGATGTTGAACCGAAGATGTATACAATATCTTCATTGCCTGCCTTTTTGGCTTCATCGAGGATATTAAGGATATATTCAGGATTTTCTACAAGGTGGTGGATGCAGTAAGCGTTATCCCAGAAAATACGGAAATCCTTTGCAGCGGGCTTGAGATTTGCAAAACGCTTTACTGTTTCGTCGCTGTAGCAGATACCGTCAGGATTGGAGTACTGAGGAACGCACCAGATACCCTTGATTGAATCGTCCTCTGCAACGAGAGCTTCAACCATATCCATATCAGGACCTGTGGGAGTCATGGGAATATTTATCATTTCAATGCCGAAAAATTCAGTTACCTTGAAATGTCTGTCGTAGCCGGGAACAGGGCAGAGGAACTTTACCTTGTCGAGCTTGCTCCAAGGTGTTGAACCGAGAATACCCTTATTGAAAGCAGTCTGGATTGACCAATACATAGCGTTAAGGCTGGAGTTTCCGAATACAATAACCTCGTCTGTTCCAACGCCTATCATATCGGAGAAAAGCTTCTTTGCTTCGGGAATACCGTCAAGAAGACCATAATTTCTTACATCTGTGCCGTTTTCGCTGAGGAAGTTGTTATCGTCGAATATGCGGAGCATATCAACGGAGAGGTCAAGCTGTTCTTTGCAGGGATTGCCTCTTGACATATTCAGACAAAGCCCCTTTTCTTTAAAGTCGTTGTAAAGCTTTTCAGTCTCGCCTTTGAAACTGAGAAGCTGTTCCTTGTTCATTTCTGATAAATTCATTTCGGAACACACCTTTCACTATATATCGCAGGTGTAACATTTGCAACGTTACCCTAATATACAGTATACCATAGCTGAAAAATAATTTCAAGTGACAAGATTACGAATAATTTTGCGTTTTACGATTTTTTTTTAGCATTTTCGGCAGAATTTGTCCGCCAGTCGAAAAAATATGTGCGTCAAGGGCGGACAAAATGTATATTTTTGGTATTAATTTTCAAATTATGAATTTTGTTTACAAAAAGTTTACTTTTTGAGAAAGAATACTTTATATATCGTCTTGACAAGCAGTTTTTTTGAGCGTATAATTAAATTAAGCAATATCCATATAAAAAATATACATGAATGTGAAATTTTGTTATTATTCGGTATAAAACTGAGTTTTTTAAGATTTTTTTAAGGCACAAACTATATAATAGAAGAAAAAATGAAACGGAGGTTGTTTGTATGAAGAAATTTTTGAAATCATCAGTGGCACTGGCAG
>JAFXAJ010000036.1 GCA_017517145.1 Ruminococcus sp. | reverse complement strand
GTAATTCTTAGTCCTCATGCAAGGGGAAAAGGTTATGGAAAGCAAATGTTGAAGTTAGGCATAAAATTTGCATTTGAATTATATGGGGCTTCAAAAGTCCTATTAGAAGTTTTTGAAAACAATCAAAACGCTTATTATTGTTATAAATCAATTGGATTCAAAGAAAACGGTAATACTACCATTTATAATTTGTGTGGCGAAAAATGGAAAAGCATAGAGATGGAGATAAATCGCTAATTTCCAATTGATCGATGCGAACATAAATAAAATCCAGAGGAGACATATATCTTCTCTGGATTTGTTTTTATCTCTTATTATTATAATCATCAAGGAAATTATGAGTTTCCGAACCGTCCTTGTAGGCGATAATCGTATTAAGATTAACATTTTCCACGCTTCTGAAAATATTTTTCTCAACCTGCGGATTAATTTTTTTCAGCTCGGCAATAAGGGATTTAACCTCAATGCGCTTAGAGGGAGAGCTTCCGTCCTCGTGAATGGTTGAGCAGGTTTCCGTGAATTTGCAGGCACACTGTATAAATTCAAGTTCGTTATATGTACACCAGTGCTTAATATCAGCCTCACGGACGAGATACATAGGGCGGATAAGCTCCATACCCTCGAAGTTGGTGCTGTGGAGCTTAGGCATCATTGTCTGCACCTGACCGCCGTAGAGCATACCCATGAGAATTGTTTCGATTACATCATCGAAATGATGTCCAAGAGCAATTTTGTTACAGCCTAACTCCTTAGCCTTGCTGTAGAGGTAGCCTCGTCTCATTCTTGCACAAATATAGCATGGATTCTTTTCAATATGTACAACAGAGCCGAAAATATCCGACTCAAAAATATTTACGGGAACTGAAAGCTTAGCGGCGTTTTCCTCTATTTTAAGACGATTGTTTTCATTATAGCCTGGGTCCATTACAAGAAATACCACTTCAAAGGGAAATTTGTCGTGACGTTTCAGCTCCTGAAAAAGCTTAGCCATGAGCATAGAGTCCTTGCCGCCGGAAATACAGACAGCTATTTTATCATTGGGCTGAACAAGTTCATATTCGTTTATACTCTTTGTGAACTTGCACCATATACTTTTTTTAAATTTTTTACGCAGGCTGAGTTCTGCCTTTTCTGTAGTTTCTCTGATTTCTTCAATGGATATATTCACATTATCACCTTGTATGTACCCCTTAAAAAGGGGGTAGTTTTACTTGTTAAGCTCTGCAATGGGGTCAATATAACTGCCGTTGTGGAGCATTTCAATATGAAGATGAGGTTCAAGAGCAGATTCAATATCCGCTGTATCTCCCACAGTGCCGATTAAGTCACCGCTTACCAACATATCTCCCTGCTGAACGGAAAGGCCGTCAGAAAGACCGCAGTAGCGTGTGGTGTAGCCGTTATGGTGGTCAATAACCACAGTTACGCCCCAGATAGAATCCTTGACAACTTCGGCTACTTCTCCGTTGGAGACAGCATAAACCTCTGCGCCCACTTCTGCGGCAATATCAGAGCCGTTATGAGTCTGCCATGAGCCGGTAGTAGGATTTTTTACCAGCTCGCTGCCACTGAAAATGCCAATAACATCACCCATTTCAGAGAGGGGCATCTTGAGATTTTCCAGCTTGTTAGCTGCTGCGGGAGCAGAATCTTCGGGGATTTCTTCCGCAACAGGCTCGGCAGGGTCAATGATTATAGCTTCTGCGGGAATGGTTTCCACAGGAGGAGCAGTTGCGGCAGGAACAGTGATTTTCGGGGCAGTTACTCTATAGGCAGGAGATGTACCCTTGGGAAGGTCGTTGATTTTCTTGTCAACGGCAGCTTCTGAAGCCTTTTCCGTTTCAATCTGTTTTGCGGACATATCGTTTGTGAGCTGTTCGCCCTGATTATAGGCGAAAAAGCAGGCAGAGCCAATCATGACAGCGCTGATTCCGAGAGCCGCATAGAAACCTTTTGCCCCTTTAGGGTTATCAGAAAATTTTTTCACGTATAAAACCTCCGTTAATAATAATTTGCTGTAAAATAAATTCTTGTGAACAATCATATTATTAACAGAAAAAATGGAATTATACGTAATTTACAAATATAAAAAAGATAATATATAATTACTGTAACGTAAAAATTTCTTCTGTGCAAATTGGGTTTCCAAAGGACGTTGTCCTTTGGCGGAGCCCAGAGGTTGCGGGTGTCCAGTGGACGCCTCTGCGAAGCAGAAGCAATGTCTGAGCCGACAGGCGAGTAAGCCTCTGGCAGGGCATGGGACAGAGTCCCATGCAGAGCGAAGCTCTGCAATGCGTTCAAGCGCTCTGCAAGGGGTGAATTTCAAAACAGTCCGGCGGACTGTTTTGAAAGAGGGGACGCTCTGCAAGAGAGATCGTCCCCTTAATATTTTTACAGTGTTGCAAGCTTTGCAAACTGTGCCTTTAATGCAGGATATATTTCACGGTAAAGCTGATAGTATTTTTCATATTCTGAAACGTTTGTATCAACAGGCTGCTGAATCTTATCTGTTTTAACAATAGCTCCGCAGGCTTCGGGAACATTACTGTAAAGACCTGCACCTACAGCTGCAAGAATTCCCACGCCGAGAGCAGGGCCTTCTTTTGATGCGGCAGTTTTTACATTGCTGTTGAAAAGGTCAGCCAGCATACTTCTCCAGAGGGGAGATGAACCGCCTCCGCCGCAAGCCATCATATCGCTTACATTAACACCCATTTCACGGAATACCTCAACGCAGTCACGGAGGGAGTAGGATACGCCTTCCATAACGGCACGAAGCATATCACGGCGTGTATGAATAGCCGAAAGCCCGAAGAATACTCCTCTTGCATCAGGGTCAAGATGAGGAGTACGCTCGCCCATGAGATAGGGTAGATAAAGCAAACGGTTTGAGCCGACAGGAACAGTCTCTGCCTGTTTGTCCATGAGATAGTATTCGTCAACGCCCATGAGTTTTGCTGTTTCTTTTTCGGTCATGCAGAAGTTATCCCTGAACCATTTGAGAGAAAGTCCTGCACCCTGAGTAACGCCCATAACGTGCCATGTGTCGGGAACAGCAGCACAGCAGGTATGAACTCTGCCTAGCTTATCAATGGCAATATCAGAAGTGTGGGCAAAAACAACTCCCGAAGTACCGATAGTAGTGAAAGCCTTTCCGTCCTCCACAACGCCTGTGCCAACAGCAGCAGCAGCATTATCTCCTGCGCCGCCTACAACGATTGTACCTTCGCAGAGTCCCAGTTCGTCAGCCATAGCCTTGGTGAGAGTACCTGTAACCTCGCAGGACTCATATACTTTACCCAGCCAGTTCTTGTCGATTTCAAAGGCAGTGAGAAGCTCATCAGACCATTTTCTGTTGGGCACATCAAGAAGCTGCATACCAGAAGCGTCAGAAACTTCCGTAGCGTATTCATTAGTCAGCACAAAGCGGAGATAGTCCTTAGGCAGGAGAATATGAGCGACTCTGCTGTAGATTTCGGGTTCATTATTTTTTACCCAGAGAACTTTTGCGGCAGTCCAGCCGGTGAGAGCAGGGTTAGCTGTAATTTCCACAAATGTTTCTCTGCCGACGATGCGGTTCATTTCCTCAACCTCGGCAGCAGTACGCTGGTCGCACCATATAATAGACTTTCTGAGAACATTATTGTCCTTGTCCAGCATAACAAGTCCGTGCATCTGACCTGAGATACCGATTCCCTTAACGTCCTCTTTTTTTACACCGCTTTTGGACATAACGGCTTTTACGGTGTTAATCATAGCGGATGACCAGTCTGCGGGGTCCTGTTCAGCATAGCCGTTTTTAGGCTGATACATGGGATATTCGATGGTATGGGAGGCAATCACGCATCCGGTTTCATCGAAAAGAACGGTTTTTGTACCGCTTGTACCGCAGTCAATTCCAATTACATAAGACATAAAAATTTCTCCATTCTTATTGAATTTTAACTCCGCTAATTAAAAATCCCAAAAATAATACAAGATGGGAAAGTTTTCACTCTCCCATTATATTCTTAGTTCAGCAAGTTTACTGAAAATTTTCTTGATTCTGTGTCGAAATAATCTTCAAGCTCTGCGACGTAATAACGGAAGCAGGTCTTGCCGTTGAATTTAAGCACATCGCCGTTCTCGGAAACTCCAAGAGCAGCAAGTTGTTCGTCAGTGAGTTCGGAGAGAAGAATAGAATTATTCTTTCCAAGGTCAAAGAGAGTATATCCCAGTTCGTCAAGGTGGGACTTGCTGAAAGCTTCGTAACCCTTAGCGTCAAGTTCGGAGAGGTAGATTCTCTCGCCCTGCAAACGCTCAATAGCGGTGAGAAATTCAAGTGTAGGTTCAAGAACGTAATATCTTCCGTCAGCTTCCTTACCGATGTCAAATACTGCAAGCTGTGTTTCGTTAAGGTCGTCAAGTTTCAAAGGGTCAACATCGGAAGCAGTTTTTCCTACTTCGATGAGCTTGTACAGGTTGATTCCTGAAATTTCAAAACGGCGGTCAATGGGGATATTGAAGTTTGTGAATTCTTCATCGGTAAGGGTAACATTAATTTCATCGGAAATACCGTTGAGTTCAGTTGTAATATCTGCTCTTGTACCCTCAGACCAGTCCAGCTGGATATTCTCGCACATGGGGCGTTCCTGATAGCACACGTGCTCCATATTTTTAAGTGTGAAAGTAACATAGCTATATTTCAGGTCAGCGTAGTTTGGTTCAATTCTAACAGAAGTGCTGCCGCCTGATGTATCTTCTGTATTTATAACCTGATAGCGGTAACGTCCGGAAGGAGAAACTCCGCTGTCGAGTACATGTGTCTTGGCATGGGTAACAAAGAATGTTGAGAAGATGTAGAAGCCCAGAGCGCCGAAAATATACATAAGTAGAATAAGTGTACTGAGCAAAGTTTTCTTTCCTTCACCTGCACCTGAGAAAAGCAGAATGATAATACCTGTAATAACAATAGGCAGGAAAAGTGCTTTTTCGTTGAAATATAGTATTACAACGGGCAAGGCTGCCGTCAGGATTACAAAACTGGAAATTTTAGTAAGCAGCTGATTTCGTGTATAGAGCATAAGTATGAGAGCGATAACCGAAACAGCCGATACTATAACGCAGACGGACGCACGTGATTCTATGTGTATATCGTAGAAAATGGATAAGTAGCAGAGATAGCACACTGCAACGGTATAGAATACGGCAATAACTGAAACGAAACGTTTAGTCCAAACATTTGAGAAAAAAGCTTTCATTAAATAACCTCCGGAATGTCATTTCTATAAATGAAAAATAATATAATCCCCATATCAGATAGAGGGGCACAATGACTTTATTTTATACATATTATTATATCATTTTTTGCCGCAAGTTACAAGTCATTTTTTCAATTTATTATTACTAAATGGTTACAATTTCCAAACACTTTACAAGTTCTACAAAATATGGTATAATAAAAAGTGATATGATAGGAGATTTTTAACAATGAAGAAGAATAATGTTAAGGGATACAGAATAATTTTCGGAATCCTTACAGCAGCGGTAATGGTGTGCATTTTCCTTTTTTCCTGTGAGGATTCGGACAAATCCTCCGATACAAGCGGACGGGTAGTAAAAATTATTCTGAAAATATTCTATGGTGATTTTGAAAGTATGACGGCAGCTGAACAGGAAGAAATCCGAAGTCTTATCAGTCATATTATACGCAAGACGGCGCATTTTACCATATATGCGGCACTGGGATTTTTTTCTTCGCTGACAGTGGGACAGAGAAAGCTTATCAGTATGAGTACAGCAGGGGTGATTTTGTTTTGTTTTGGATATGCGGTAACTGATGAGATACACCAGTATTTTGTCCCTGGGAGGGCGTGTATGGTGACAGATATGCTTCTTGATACCTGCGGAGGGATAACAGGAATAATAATTTCCTTTGTGTGCATGAAAATATTTTATAAAAGGAAGTAACAAATTCTGAAATCAGGAATATAATAGGGTATGCAAAGGAGGGTTACGTATGAAAATCATAGTAATCAAAAGTCCAAAAATTCTTTCGGGATTTCTGCGTGTGATATTCCGTATAAAGAAGGAAGAAGAAGTTGTATAAAGAGAACGGCGAACCGCAGTGGTTCGCCGTTTTTTACTGTACAACAGTAGTTCTTGTAGTTGTATTTGCCGCAGTGGAAGTTCCCGTAGAAGTAGAGGTAGAAGTAGTTGTTGTAGTTTTTGCAGTAGTTCCACCACGCATTTCAGGGGGAAGTTCAACAGGCTCTTTCTTTTTCTCACCAAAGCCGAAACATTCCTCGTAAGCGTCAATAATATCATGAACCATATACTTTGAATATTCACCGCCCTCAATAACGCCTGCAAAGGCAATTTGCGGGTCGTCAGCAGGTGCAAATCCGATAAATACTGAATTCTGCTTTCTCAGGTCGTTCATATCTGTCTGTGGAGTACCTGTCTTGATAGCCACATTAAATCCGAATCCTGTCAGACCGTATGGAGAGGGAACGTTTCTCGATGCGTCTACCATACCGCCAATGATGTAGTCGTATACATAGTCGTGATTCAGTTCAATTTTTTCGGCTACTGTCGGTTTAGTCTTTGATGTTATTTCCTTTGTGCCGTAGGTATAGAGACTGTCAACAAGATAAGGCTTGTAGCGGACACCTCTGTTTCCGATAGTGCTTGCTACAGTTGCAAGCTGGAGAGGAGTAAATCCGCAGTCCTGATTTCCGATACCTGCCTGAATAACATAACCGATATACCACGGCTGTCCACGTTCAGCAAATGTTTCGGGATTACAGAGGAATCCTCCTGCATCTCCTGTTTCAAGACCAAGAGGAGAGCCAAGACCGTACAATTCGGCATATTTTGTGATGTTGTCAATACCAAGGTTGCGAGAAACCTCATAGAAGTAAACGTTGCAGGATACTTCAATGGCATGGCGCACAGAAATGTAGTTATGATAGCCTGTACACTGGAATCTTCCGCCGTAGAACATATAGTTTGTCTGGCAGTTGAAGGATGTATATCCGTCAACAACGCCTTCGTTAAGACCTGCTGTAGCGGTAATCGTCTTAAAAGTAGAACCGGGAAGATACTGTCCCCACGTACAGCGGTTGAACATGGGAGAATTGGGAGCTTCCAGCAGTTTATCGTAATTTTCCTCGAAATCTTTCAGGTTATAGGTAGGAGCTGTTGCCATTGCCAGAACTGCGCCTGTCTTTGCATCGAGAACAGTCAGAGCGCCTTTTTCTACCTTCTGACCGTTGTAGTAGCCGAACCGATTAAGGAAGTTATCAAGAACTCCCTGTATTTTCGTCTGAAAAGCGCCGTCAATGGTCAGTTTTACACTCTGACCGGGAACAGTTTTTTCAAGTGTGCGGATGTCTGCAATAGCACCGTTGAGAATGGTAACTTCCTCCAGACCGTTCTGACCACGGAGTTCGGTTTCCATAGCGTATTCAATGCCGCTTTTACCTACGACATCGTTCATGGCATAGCCTTTTTCTTTCAGTTCGTCGTATTCCTCGGCATAAATGGGACCCACCATGCCGATTTCGTGGGGGAGAATATCTCCACGGATAATCTCACGGTCAGCAGTTTCAACAGCGTTGACGCCCTTGAGAACGCTGCTCAGTTCTTTTAGACGGATTATAGTAGATTTTTTAACATCTTTTACAAGAATAAGGTCATTATTGTATGAAAAATCCTTTGCAAGCATTGCATAGCGCAGTCCTGCAATAATTCGTTTTTCCTCCTGCGTATAATCTTCGGAGATTTCATAGTCGGAAATAAGCTTGTCAACGCAGTTTTCAGCAGTAGCATACACGTTGAGGTTAAGTTTTTCTGTAACAATTTCAGTATCTTCTTCGGTAAATTCATAAGGCTCAGTCATTGTGACGGGCAGAACTTCCTCAAAGATGTATTCCTTGGCATAAAGTTCGTTGTATACTCTCAGGAGAATTTCATTTCCCTCCTGAAGTTCCTTTGGAAAAACAGCATATTGCAGTACAATATCAGTACGGGCATTGTTGCCGATGATAACGTTTCCCCGATAATCAAGGATTTCGCCACGTGTTGGCGTTACTTCACGCTTGAAGGTTATGGCATCGCTGTCGTATCTGGGAGCAGTAACAGCGTCATTCCCCTCAACAATCTGCAATTTAATCAGTTTCATGGAGGAAAGTACTCCAAGACATATTACAAGGAGTACAATAATGACGGATTTAATTGTATCTGAAACGGATTTCATTTTTCCTCCTAACTTGTGCGGATGACTTCTTCAATGGTGAGATGTTCCTTGGGCATCAGGATATTATTTATAATCCTGAATATGATATACATTACCACTGAGGAAAGCAGGGTATAAAGCCAGACTTTGAGCGTAACATTTGTGAATATCCGTTCAACGTCGGAATATCCCCATATTTCGTAGAAGAATTTATAGTCCAGCCAACACTGCAAAAATGTCATAGCAGCAGCAGTAACAATGTAGTTGATAAATTTCTTGCGGAGATAAAGCTCAAAAATCAGAGTCATAGCAACGCAGAAAACCGTCATTACTACCGCATTGAAGCCGAGAAGCCTTCCGCAGGCAATGTCAATCAGCAGACCGCAGAAAGCTCCCGTATAAGCTGACGCCATAAGGTCGTTGCTCATGGCAATGCACAGCGCAGCGGGAACAAGCAGTACAGGCTTCGTCCATGAACCGGAGGTCATGACAGTGAAGCTGAGAAATATTATAAAGAAATAGAGAAACCAGCGGAGAGTCGTTTTAAAGTAGAGGATTCGTTTTTCACGGGGTGTTTTCAGCCTCATCGGTATCCTCCTTTTCCTCCTCGCCTATTTTCCCCTCAAAATCGGTGATAACAAAGACGGAGCGCAGACGGGAAATATCAGCGCTTGGCTCAATTTCAGCATAAGCGGAAAGTCCGTTTGCCTCAATTCCCACTTCTGTAACAGTGCCGATAGCGTAATCTTTCGGGAAAAGACCGCTGCTGCCTGAAGTTATCATAAGGTCGCCTTTTTTAATCTTGTGATTCTTATCCAGATGCGTAAGCTTTGTCATTTCGTTTTCAGCGGTGATGACAGAGCCTTCAATAATGCCGAAATCAGTATTGGTAGATGAGCATATAGCCGCAATGGAAAGGTCAGGTGACAGAAGCGTGCGGACTGTTGAAGTATGCTGGGAAACCTCAATAACAATTCCCACAATGCCCTCCGGTGTGATAACAGGGGAGTAAGGCTCAATACCGTCGGCATATCCTCTGTCAATAGTGAAGCCTTTGAAGGGGTCATTGGCGATATATCCCATAACCTCTGCAGGCTGTGAGAAAATGCTGTCGGGATGCTCCTCCTTGATTACAACAAGCTTTCGGAGTTCTTCCACTTCGGCAACAAGGTCGTCATAGTCTGTCAGTTTTTTATTGAGTTCGCCAATCTGACGTTTCAGCTCCAGATTTTCCTCGTAGTAGGCATCTGCATTGCTGATACGGTCGGCGTTTTTTTCAATTTTCATTGATATGCTGTTGGAAGCAAAGCGGAAAGGCTTTGTAATTGTATTTATAAAAGATGCCCCTGAAAGGGAGTATCCGCCCTTTGTAACGGAGTATATCATAATACCCACGAGGAAAGCGAGAAAGGCAAGCAGAACTTTAAAACGTGTGCTTTTTAAAAATTCACCCATTAAGCAGCCTCCTTAGTAATACTTGACATTTTCTGTAAGAGCGTCCTGATAGTCGTTGATGTTTTCAAGAATTTTTCCTGTACCCTCTGCAACGCAGTCGAGAGGATATTCGGCAATATAAACGGGCATACCTGTCTCACGGGAAATAAGCTTGTCAAGACCTCTGAGAAGTGCTCCGCCTCCTGTAAGAGTAATGCCGTGGTCGATAATATCCGCAGAAAGCTCAGGGGGAGTTTCTTCAAGGGTAGCCTTTACAGCTTCAATAACCTTTGCAAGAGGCTCAACAAGAGCATCACGGATTTCCGCAGAATTTACGGTGACATTTTCGGGGAGTCCGTTCAGGAGATTACGTCCTTTTATTTCCATGGTATCCTCTTTTTCACCGGGGAAAGCCGAGCCGATTTCAACTTTTATGTTCTCAGCAGTTCTTTCACCGATAAGGAGATTATATTTCTTCTTGATGTAGTTGATGATTGAAGCGTCGAATTCATCACCTGCGCATCTTATAGAGCGGGATGAAACAATTCCGCCAAGAGAAATAACGGCAACTTCACTTGTACCGCCGCCAATATCAACAATCATACTGCCTGAGGGAGTACGTGTGGGAAGTCCTGCACCGATAGCGGCAGCCATAGGTTCTTCGATAATCAGAACATTGTTAGCTCCTGCCTTTTTGCAGGCTTCACGTACAGCTCGTCTTTCAACTGCAGTAACGCCTGAGGGAATGCATATAATAACATTCGCCTTTGTAAGTATTGTACCCCTGAGAGCTTTTTTTATGAACTCCTGAAGCATAGTTGTGGCGATGTCAAAATCTGCTATAACGCCGTCCTTGAGGGGACGGACAGCAACGATAGAACCGGGAGTTCTTCCGATTACTTCCTTTGCTTCCATACCCACATAGCGGGTTTTGTCGGTGCGTGTATTAACAGCAACAACAGAAGGTTCTCTGATGATTATACCCTTGCCTCTGAGGTAAACAAGAGTATTTGCCGTTCCTAAATCTATACCAATATCTTTTGTAAACATTTTATTGCTCCTTTGATTTTATATATGTAGAAGTTCCCTTTATTTAATCAGATACTCAGGTGAAAATCTTGGGGGCTGTCTTTGTATACACAAAAATAGCGGTAACGATAAGCAGAATCTGGGCAATATTTATGCCGAAGTTAAAGCCTATGGTAAAATCCAGAACTCCGCCCAAGGTTATGCTTGTTGGCTGGAATCCGAACTGTCTTGAATAGCCAAGCCAGCTGAGGCCTTCAGTTCCGATAACTGCATTTCCGAGATAGTGTCCGATGATAATAGCAGCAGAAATCAGAAAAACGGTATACAATTTTTTCATTGTTTTATCTCCTTTTTTAATATAATGGGGATTATGGGGTTATAGTCCCGATGAACCGAAGCCGCTTTCGCCTCTTTCAGTTTCGGTGAGGGTGTCGCTTATTTCAATTTCGGGAAAAAGCACCTTAGTGGGAACAAGCTGAGCGATTCTCATGCCGTCCTCCACGGTAAAAGGCTGTTTTCCGTGGTTTATGAGGGGGATGAACCATGCGCCGCGGTAGTCGCTGTCAACAACTCCTACGCAGTTGGCGAGGGTTACTCCGAACTTTGAGGATAGCCCTGAACGGGGGTAAATCAGCAGAGCCACATCATCGCAGTCGGTCATGGCAGTGAGTCCCGTTGGAATCATTTTTATTTCTCCGGGAGCAAGGGTGACAGGTTCATCAATTCTTGCGCATATATCAAGACCTGCGCTGGCAGGTGTGGCACGTGATGGGGTAACTGCCTTTTCGTCAAGTTTTTTAAAAGTAAGCTTCATATATTTTCCAGTACTCCTCTGTAATAAAGTCCACGTGTTACGGCGGAATCGGGTTTTTTGCCTGATATAGCGGAAATAGTCTGTTCCCTGTTCTCGTCATGGAGTATAACGGCGGCAAAAGCAGCACTTTTCAGCTTGTTCATGCGGTCAGTCATGCAGAGAATATCTGAATTGAGAATCTCCACATAATCGGCGGAGCAGGCAACAGGCAGCTGCCTTGAAGTGCGGTCAATAAGTGCACCGCTGCAATTTTTACAGCCGATTTCGTTCTTTATGGGACAGTTTCTGGTAAGCATAAGAGGCAATCTGCCGTATACAAGAGCGCCCAGAGGAAGCTCCGTCCGCAGATTTTCCAGCTGTGCCAGAGTCATTTCGGGTGAAACAATGCAATCCTCAAAGCCGATTCTGCGCAGATATTCGGCAGAATATGAATTGAAAAGGTTCATGGTGAAGCTGCCGTGCAGGACAAATCCAAGCTGTCCGCCTATAGCGGCAGAATCAAGAGTATGGCAGAGCAAGTGTCGGAATCCCAGATTTTTCAGTTCTGCAAGACGGGAAATAATCTTGTCCTCATCCACGATAAAACGGGGAGGAGAAACAATAATTTTCTCCATGGGGACAGTTTCCGTAAGCTGTTGATTAATGATGCTTTCGGGGATTACGACATATTCCGACAATTCCGCAGCGGCAGCAGCCTGTTCTGCGGTGCGGCAGAAGGTTCTCACAGGGATATTTTCATCTGTATGAACAGGAATATTCTGCGGCAGAGCAGGGGAATTATCGGTAATCGTATATACGGGAGTATTTCGGGAAATAACAGCGTCGGAAAGCTGTTCGACAGCAAGGCGTCGCAGTTCGTTGAGCCTGCCGGCAGGTACAAAAAGACCATCGTCAATATCCGAGGTGATTTTTCCGAGGGAGAAAACAGTATCTCCCAGCTTTGAGAGCTGTTTTGCGAGGGAATCCTCTGTTGTGGGGGATTTCTGCGCAATATCGGGAATATCACCAACAGCCTCAACGGAAATATTTTCCAGAGAAGCAATAATTTTCACAGGCTGATTTTCTTTTACTATGCCGTGAAAATCAACGGTATACACTTTTCGTTCATTTCTGCAAAGTTCATGAATTGCAGGGAAAATATCCTTAGCGGCGATAACGTCCTCTTTTTCACGGACACCGAACATATCACGGCGATTTCCCGTAAAATAGCCGTCGGTAAAGCCGCTTCGGGAGAATATGCCACGAAGCATTTTCATATCGGGGGCAGTGCCGTCAAGAGCATTTTTCAGCTGAGAAACGGCAGCGGCGATATATTCGGGGCGCTTCATACGTCCTTCGATTTTAAGGGAGTTAACGCCTATTTCTCGGAGTTTATCCGTATTTTCCATAAGGGAAAGGTCTTTCAGGGACAAAGCAGCATGATTTTTATTGCCGTCAGCAGAAAAAGGCAGTCGGCAGGCTTGACCGCAGCATCCACGGTTAGCAGAACGAGAGCCGATAACAGCGGACATATAGCATTGTCCTGAAACGGACATACACAGTGCACCATGAACGAAAACTTCAGTTTCAATATCCTCACGGCAGATTTTTTCGAGAGCGCCGGCAGAAAGTTCACGGGCAGGAACAGCACGTACAAATCCCATTTCTTTAAGGAAATGAACTCCTGCTGCGGTATGTACTGAAAGCTGAGTTGAACCGTGAAGAACAGCATCGGGAACGGCTGTACGGATAATATCCGCAGCGCCGATGTCCTGCACAATAAAGCCGTCAACGCCGTATTCAGCAGCTTTTTTTATAAAACTGCGGAATTCAGAAACTTCCTCGTCCGCAATAATTGTATTGACAGCGAGGTAAAGCTTAGCGTTATGGATATGGCAGAGTTTTACGGCATTTTTTAGTTCAGCGTCGTCAAAATTGGCAGCGTTGTTTCTTGCGGAGAATTTTTTTCCGCCGACATACACAGCGTCAGCACCTGCTCGGAGTGCCGCAGTTAAGGCTTCGGGACTGCCTGAGGGAGCAAGAATTTCCATAGAACTCATTCAAGGCTTTCCTTGAGCTGTTTAAGCTTTATCATATTTTCAAGCTGAACGATTTTAGCCTTGAGAGCTTCGACTTCCTTCTGTGCGGAATCACGTTCAATGCGGCTTTTGCCAGCCTCGTCAACGTATTCTTTAGTCTGTGAGCGCACATTTTCCAGCTTTATATTAGCCTTGTTAAGGTCATCGAGAACACTGAGGGCAACCATGATAGCGGCAGTATATGGGGATGTGCCGCTGCCTGAGTTCATGTGCTCATTTATTTTTGTTTCGAGAGCACGTGCCAGTGAATAGACATAATTCGGAGATTCTGCGGTTCTGAGTTTGTATTCCTTTCCGCAGATTACAACTTTTACATCGTTAAGCATTTTTTTGTTTCCTTTCCTTACTATATGTTTGTATCTGTTAAATGGGGCGATGTGGGTATCGCCCCTGCGTTTCGGTCATTTATTCTTCCGATAATTTATTTATAATCATCTTTGCGATTTTATAAGCATCACCGCAGCCGAGGGTTATTACAAGATCCCCTGTCTGAGCGTTTTCACACACATAGTCGCATATCTGACCGAAGTTGAAATATTTTCTTTCGTCAGTCCATTCGGCAGATTCGTCCTGTGGGAACCAGATACAATCAGGAATTTTCTCTGCGAGATGACGAGTGAAAATGCCGTAGGTGTTCTTTTCACGGCTTCCCATAATATCGGTAAGAACGGTATAATCGGGAATCTGGAGCACACGGACAAAGTCATCAAGGAGCAGCTGGGTGCGGCTGAATGTGAAAGGCTGGAATATCGCCCATACCTTGCGGAAATTCATCTCCATAGCTGCATTAAGAGTAGCCTCCAGTTCGGTGGGATGATGAGCGTAATCGTCAACAATAGTGATGCCGTTGACTTCGCCTAGCTTATCAAAACGGCGTTTTGCACCACGGAAATCCTCCAGTCCCTTAGCGATATGTGGGAATTCCACGCCGCAGTATTGGGCTGCCGCAATAGCTGCAAGGGAATTGAGAACGTTATGGATACCTGCCACATGAAGTGTGATTGTTCCCAGTTTTTCGCCTTTGTACATAGCGTCATAAGTTGTGAGCAGACCGTCATGAGCAATATTTTCGGGGTAGTAGTCGCAGTTTTTGTCATTTCCGAAAGTAATGATTTCCTTGCCCTCAACGCCTTCAAGAGATTTCATGGAATTTTCGTCTGAACCGTTGATTATTATACATTTAGTCGTATTATTGTTGAATTTGCGGAATGATTCGATTATATTTTCCAGTGTGCCGAAGTAGTCCAGATGATCTGCGTCAATGTTGTGAACAACTGAAATATCGGGGAGAAATTTAAGAAAATGATCCTCAAATTCGCAGGATTCACACACGAGAATATCGCTTGTGCCTGCTTTGCCGCTGCCGCCGATGCAAGGGAGTTTTCCGCCGATATAAGCGGAAAGGTCTATACCTGCGGTGTACATAATCTGAGTAATCATGGAAGTAGTGGAGGTCTTGCCGTGAGTGCCTGAAACGCAGATAGCTCTGTCGTACCAGCCTGTAACAATACCGAGGAGGTCAGCACGTTCCAGTACAGGAACGCCGCTTTCCTTTGCAGCGATAAGTTCGGGATTATCTGCCATAATAGCGGCAGTGTGAACGATAAGATCAGCGCCATGAATATTTTCTGCTCTCTGACCGATGAAAACAGGGATTCCCATATTTCTTACTGCGTCAAGAGTTTCCGTTTCGTTATTATCGGAGCCTGTGAGGTAGTAACCCTGACCGTGAAGAATCTGAGCGAGCGGGTACATACCCGAACCGCCGATACCTATAAAATGAATGTGTTTTTTTCCGTTGAGAATATTTCTGTCCAAATATATCACCTATCCTTCAATAAATAAGGTATAATAGTCCTATTCTATTATTATACTATATTTTTCTGATTATTTCAATAGTTAAAAAGGAAAAATATGACGGATTTTGAAAATGTTTTCGTTCATTTCTTGTAAATAATTTTATCTTTTGCTTTATTTAACTGCGAATATTTGAAAAAATATGGATTTTTTGTAAAAATGTATTGCTTTTTTCAGAAATATCGGTTATAATATTAGTAAGACATATATGAGCCTGTTTAACGGTTCAAAGTACGATTATTAGGATCGGCTTATTATTGGAGTATATTAAAATATATGTCAGTCATAAGGAGGTTTTTTAACAATGCAGATCACAGACGTAAAAATCAGAAAGCTTATGTCAAGCGGCAGACTTCGTGCTGTAGTGTCAATTACAATTGACGATATGCTTGCTGTGCATGACATCAAGGTAGTTCAGGGCGACGAAAGATTATTCGTGGCAATGCCCAGCCGCAAGGATGAAAACGGTATTTTCCGTGACATCGTTCATCCTATTTCTCCCGATGCAAGACGTTCTATTGAGGAGAATATTCTTGAAGCTTATGAGCGTCAGGCAGCTCTTATTGCAGCAGAGGAGGAAGCTGCAAACGCTTATGAAGCTGCTGTAGAAGCTACATACTCAGCAACAGTAGATGCTGTTGAGGCTGAATAATATTTAAACCTGTCCTTAGGGCAGGTTTTTTTATTTATGAGAACATTTCACCTCTTTCCGGAATATATTGAAATTGGTGATATATATGCGAAGAAAAAGAAAATGCCCGCGGATTCGGGGCATAATCGGATTAATTCTTTTTATTTTAATTGTTTTTCTGCTGATTTCCGCTTTTATACGGCTTGATAAAGCCGTAAAACCTGTTGCTCAGATGCAGGCGGAGCATCTTGCAAAACACATGGCAAATCAGGTTATAGCCGAAGAAGTTTCACGGTATATAGCAGAAAACGACTGCACCTGCAATGATTTTTCAGCCGTTGTATACGATGAATCGGGAGAGGTAGCTTCTGTGGAAACGCTGACTGTAAATGTCAATCGTGTTCAGTCAGAGCTTGCTGCCATAATAAACGAAAGGCTTGCAGGTTCACGGACATCAGCTGAAATTCCCCTTGGAACGCTCAGCGGTTCAGCTCTCCTTGCCGACAAAGGACCTCGGCTCAGGGTGACAGTAAAACCTCTGGGTATGGTTCAGGTAAATCTCATAAGCAATTTTGAATCAGCCGGTGTAAATCGAACACGCCACAGTATTTACGCACGTATTACAGCGGATATGGCTTCATCTTCGGCGTTATTTTCCGTAAATACAGCGGTTTCCTTTGATTATCTTATTACAGATACGATAATCGGCGGAGAATTCAGTTTTTGATTCTTCTGACAGGCACCCATATTTCGCCATGCTCTTTTTCAATATAGAATTCAAGGTTGTAATTGCCTTCAAGTACATATTCCTTACAGTTTGGAAGCCATTCAGTCCAGATTTTAGTATTGACCTCCTGCAAAGCCTTGGGACATTCTCCGTGATAAGGGAAAACCGCCCATAATCCTGCGGAAAACGTGTGTGTTGTACAGCCGTCCGGAATTTCATTCCATGGAAAATATATATCAGCAATGAAATAATTGAACTCCTTGCCGTTATTGAAATCCTTGCCATTTCCGTCAACGCAGGCGCCGAACATACCTTTGATTACTTCACCGCCGCCGTTTGCATAATGCTCTGCCCAGAATTTTGGAATTTCCGTGTAGGAAGTATCTGCGCTGAATCTTTTGCATTTGCCCATAATGGTGAAAACTGCCTTTTCAACAATTTTGTACTCAATCATAGTACCGCCCTCCAGTGTTAATTTTATTTTCAGCGGTGCAAAGCTTTTGATGTTCGCACCTTTTTTCTTTGCCGCAGAGGGAGATATACCGTGGAATTTTATAAATGCTCTTGTGAAGCTGTCGGGTGAGTCATAGCCGTATTTCAAAGCTACATCAATAACCTTAACGTCAAGAGTTGAAAGCTCCTCAGCCGCAAGAGTAAGCCGTCTGCTGCGGATATATTCTCCCACAGTAAAGCCGCACAGCACATTGAAAATTTTCTGGAAATAGAACGGGGACACGTAAGCCTTAGCCGCAATATCTTCAATTTCCAGTTCACCTGTCAGGTTATCCTCGATATACTGTATAGCGTTTTGTATACCCTCTGTCCAGCTGTTCATATATGTACTTCCTTTCCTCTGCGGTAATTATATTCTAACACAGAAACGGCAAAAATTCCCGACTTTTTGTGCTTTATCCTATGGGATTTTTCGAAATGTCCTTTATTCTCTGATAAAGTCATTATCGGCAGGATTTTCAGGTTCGGCGGAAACATATCTTTCCACAGTCATATGCAAGTCATATTTTCCCCGTAAATCAATGATTTTCTGCATCATAGGTGTATTATGGTGAATATCAAGAGCCTGCTGATTTTCCCAGCTGTCAATAAGCAGGAGAGTATCGGGATTATCAATAGGGAAAAAGTAATCATATCTGATATTGCCTTTTTCTGCTCTTATTTCATCAACTATGCCAAGAGAAATCATTTCCTCGGCGAATTTTCGGGCATTTCCGTTTTTTCCGTGATAATATATATTTACAGTGATAGCCATAACAACTCCTTTTAAATTTCAAGTATTCTTGCCGCCTTAAGAATAGCAATCTGAGTTTTTCCGTCACGGATAGAGCCGTTCATAACAAGCTCAACAGCTTCGGAAAGGGGGATTTTTTCCACATCGAGGAATTCACCGTCATCAAGCTTCTGACTGGAAAATTCCAGACCTTTTGCAAGATATATATGGGTGATTTCTGAATTATAGGCAGGAGTAGGGAGCATTTCTCCGAGATAGATAAACTCACGGCAGGTAAAGCCTGTTTCCTCTAAAAGCTCACGTTTTCCGCATACTTCTGGTTCTTCGTCTTTTTCAAGCTTGCCTGCGGGAACTTCTCTGAGAGCAGTACCAAAGGGATAGCGGAACTGCTTCACAAGGTAAATTTCGTTGTTATCAGTAACAGGAATAACGCAGACACCGCCGTTATGCCATAGAACATCACGGAAAGTCGTTTGGTCATTTTCCAGAAGCACTGTGTCATGGGTGATTCTGAAAATAAGTCCCTCATAAATGGGTTCGCTTTTTAAAGTTTTTTCTTCAAGATGCATAAAAATTCTCCTTACGTAATAGTTTCAATGTCCAGCAGACTGACGCCTCCGCCCATAGTAATAGTTATAACATCTGTATTACAGTTGTCAACAGGAATTGTATATTCCTTGAAATCATCGCAGGAAAGAGAGGGGGCAATGTCAATTTTGCAGCTTTTTCCGCCGATATTTACATAAATAAGCCTGTCGTCGTATACAGAGGACACTTTGATTTTCAGTGCAGTAACGCAATTTAGGTCAATTCCGCCATATACGGCAGTGCCGGACCAGCCGTCAACATGGATATAGTGTTGTTTCAGCCTGCGTGACCATGCAATTTTGATTCCGCAGCTTCTGTCGCAAGTGCAGGCAGAGAATATTTTTTTGCGCATAGCTAAAGCTTCGCCGTTTATTTTCAGTTCAGCGCAAAGAGGAAGATTTGTTGAAGAACTGCCTGCCATGAACTTGTACAAGCCGTCCTCAGTGATGAAATCTTCACGGCGCAAATCATAAATCTGTAATATATCAGCTCTTACAGTGAGATTTACTGTAATTTCTTCATGAGCCTTTATATGTACTCTTTCAAAGGCGCAGAGTTTTTTCAGGGGACGGGATACACAGGAATTTTTCATAGTGAAGTAAAGCTGAACAACCTCGTCGGAGTCGGTATCGGACACATTTGCCACAGAAACGGAGGCCGAGAGAGAGCCGTCCGGATTTTCCGATACAGCGAGACTGCGATATTCAAACTCAGCGTATGAAAGACCATATCCGAAAGGGAAAAGAGGCGTACCACGGAAGTACATATAGGTCATGCCGCTTTTTTCAATATCATATTCCATAATATCCGGCAGGTCAAGGACAGATTTATACCATGTCATAGCCAGTCTGCCGGCAGGTGCATTTTTTCCGCTGAGCGTTTCAGCAAGGGCAGTTCCAAGAGTTGCTCCTGTATGGGTTGAATAAAGTATAGCAGGAAGATTTTCAGCGGAATAATTGACAGAATAGGGATAGCTTGAAATAATTGCCATTATTGTATTTTTGTTGATTGAAAATATTTCTCTGACCATATCTTCCTGTTGTCCCAATTCAAGGGTAGTGCGGTCGTGACATTCTTTTGCACTTTGTACAGGATTATTTCCCACACAGCAGATAACAGCGTCACACTCCGCAGCAAGCTTTCTGCCACGGTCGATTCCAGATGAAACAGTCTCAACAGTGAATTTGTTTTCGGGGAGTACAGGGATATTATCAAGGAAAGACAACCTGCCGTTTTCCTCATGAACAAGGCGGCGGTGCAGGAGAAAATCCTCGATTATATAATTATCTCCGTCGATATGATGTAAATTAAAAGTCTCACTTGTAAACCAGTCGTATATATAACTGTTGTTGAGTTTCAGTATGCCGTCTTTGTATGCGGCATATCTGCCGTGTTTCACCGACAGCAGATTTTGCCAGCCCTCACCCCAGTCAAGGAGCTTGAAAAGGCAGTTTTCGGAGATTTCATGGGAATCTGCCAGAATTGTGCCGTCCTCGTGGGCGGAGAGGTACTTGCCGTTTGACGCTCTGACAGCAATTATGTCCCATAAATCGTCACATAGCACGGTGCTGTCGGAAAACTCACGGCGGATTCCCTCATAAGGCGAAACAGCGTCACGGAAATATCCCGTATACCAGTCACGGAAATTTTCCTTTGCAATTGCGCCAACTACGGCGATTTTTCCTGTTTTTGTGCTGAGAGGGAGTATTCCGTTATTTTTCAGCAGAACCATTTGTTCCTTAGCGGCTCGGAGATTTGTTTCTGCGGATTTTTTATCATTGAGTACATCAAGAGTAATTTCGTTGTAAGGACAATCGGAAGAAAGCTGTCCCAGTTTCAGACGGGCATAAAGGACATTACACACGGCACGGTCAAGCTCCTCCATAGTCAGCAGACCGTTTTCAAGGGCATTTTCTGCGGCATTGTGAATCAGAGTTACAGAGTCATTGAAAACATCACAGCCGCTTTTAAGGGATTCTGCAAGAACTTCAGCATGATTGTTGCCATAGCGGTGGGCTGTTATGGTATATGAAAAGTCACAGCCGTCCGTCACAGCAAACCACAGTCCCCATTTCTTTTTGAGTATATCCTCAAGGTCGGGATTACACAGCGCAGGAATACCGTTTATTTCGTTATATGAAGTCATAACGCTCTTTGCGCCGCCATATTTTACAGCATACATGAAAGCGGCGTAGTAGTATTCATATTTCAGCCGTAATGGAATATCTGAGTTGCATCTGTCACGGTCACGCTCGTTATTGTTAGCGCAGAAATGCTTTAATGTAGGGATAGATTTAAGATATTCGCCGTTATCGCCTGCCATAGCTTCAGTGTATGCCCGTGTCATTTCTCCTGCAAGGCATACGTCCTCGCCGTATCCCTCCTCGGTGCGTCCCCAGCGAGGGTCACGTTCCATATCAACAGTAGGTCCCCAGAGGCAGGGACTGAGCAGATTGTCGGAATTATAATAAGCACGGGATTCGCTGCCTGCAATTTCTCCTAATTCAGCCATCAGAGCCTTGTCGAATGTGCCTGCAAGTCCGATAGGCTGCGGAAAAACAGTGGAGAAATGTTCGGGTTTGCGTCC
Source organism: Ruminococcus sp. (assembly GCA_017517145.1). Taxonomy (GTDB): domain Bacteria; phylum Bacillota; class Clostridia; order Oscillospirales; family Ruminococcaceae; genus Ruminococcus. Next base: position 4,298 of record JAFXAJ010000036.1, on the reverse strand, counting down.
TACAAATCCTCTTGCAACCTCCGTACCAACATAAAATTCATTCATTCCCTCAATGGAAAGCGGTAACTGATGAGTACATATCAGGGAAATTTTATCATTTGCAGTAAGGCGTGAGCAAAGCTCAGTCGCTTTTTTTGCAAAGCTGTCTTTAACCATAATCTCACTCCTTTACGTAAGATCTGATATAATTTTTTTTGCCGCTTCACAGCGTGTACAGCGGTAGTTCATTGCCTGCTTTTCGATGTGGCGATGTGCCTGCGGTTCAGTAAATCCAAGATATTTCATAAGCATTGATTTTGCACGGCTGACAAGGCGGATATTAGAGATACGCCGCATAACCTCCTCTGATTCCCTGACATTGGAAAAAGGAATAACATCGGCTTTGAGGAGACAGATTGCGTCGCTGAGTTTTTCACGGCTTATTGGCTTGGAGAGAACGAGAATGTTATATGGTGAGAGTCGGTCAGCCAGTTCATCTGCAATATCGCTGCTGCACAGCAGAATAACGGCTCTGTCGGATTCAGCCGAAGCTTCCGCAAGCTCCGTGCCGAATTCACCGGAGATAGGTGCGCTGATAATCACAATATCAGAGAGATGATGCTGAATATATCGCCGTGCTTCGTTACCTGCGGAAAATGCAGATATATTGTCATAGCCGAGACTGCGGAGAGTCTGCTGTATGAGTTCGGCCGTATAGTCGGGAGGTGAAACAATAACTGCTCTGTTCATATCGTTTAAATATAGGGGAAGTAGTATTTATCGGAAAATGCCGCAGGAGAATTAAAATTGCTGAATTTTTGCAGCTGGGAATCCATACGGCTGAAAATAAGTTCAGCCGCTTTTGCAGGGAGATTTCTGCGGACGAAATCACTGCTGCGAGCAATATCAAGGGCAGTTTCAAGATTTTCAGGGAGATTCTGAGAGAAACTGCTGAAATTTTCGGCATTTCCCTCTGCAATACCTTCAATACCAGCCGCAAGAATAAGCTTGAATGCTATATAAGGGTTGCAGGCGGCATCGGCTGAACGAATATCAACTTTCGGGGATATTCCATTGGCAGCCGACAGCCGCACAAGGGCAGAACGGTCACTGTCAGAAAAACGTATGTCTTTCGGGGCAGAGCCAACGCCAAAACGGCTGTAGGAATTAACTGTCGGGTTAAGAAAAGCAGTAATTTCAGCTATTCTGCGGAGAATACCTGAGATAAAGCATTTTCCCTCATGAGTAAGGGCATCGGGGAAAGTGCCGAAAATATCCTTGCCGTTCTTTTTCAGTTTCAGGGAGATATTAAGAGCACTGCCGTGTTCATTTTCCAAGGGCATGGGCATGAACGAAGCGAAAAGTCCGCTTTGGGCAGCGACGGATTTCACCACTGTTTTATAATGCACCATATCATCGGCAGCATTTACAGGGCTGTTTGTACGGAAATCTATTTCATTCTGTGCAGGCCCGTGTTTATGGCAGGAGCTTTTGGGATTAAGTCCCATTTCCTCCAGAGAAAGACATATTTCACGGCGGATATTTTCGCATTTATCGAGGGGAGCGACATCAAGATAGCCGCCTTTGTCGTGGGGATTTTTTGTAGGTTCACCTTTTTCGTCAAGGTCAAAGAGATAAAATTCGCAGCGTGTACTGATTTCGCAGGAATAGCCTTTAAGGCGAAGCTGATTTATATAATTTGTCAGGTCAGTACGCATATCTGCGGAATAATCCGAGCCGTCAGGGCATTTCAGATTACAGAAAAAGCGGACAACCCTGCCTGATTTTGGTCTCCACGGAAGTGTTGAGAGGGTAGCAATATCGGGAATAAGAAGGAGTTCAGGGGCAGATTTATCAAATTTAGCGGAATCAAAGGGGACACCGCAGGAGAATGCCTGTTCAAGTTCATTTGGCATAACGGCAATATTTTTCAGGTTACCAAAAACATCACAGAATGTCAGGCGGATAAATTTAACATCGTTTTCTTCAACAAAGCGAAGAATTTCTTTAGGGGTATTATTCATAATATCTCCTTTCGCAGGTGGCGGAAATCTGAGATTATTATAACATATTTCAATGAAAAAGTAAATACTGAATAAAAAAATAAGGGCGGAATATCCGCCCATTCAGTTATTCTTCTGTTTTTCCACTGCATTTACCGCCGCATTTTTTTGCATAAGGGCAGCCAATACAGCCTGTACCTTTTTTCTTTTCTTTGTAAAGATAATAGCATATTGCAATTACTATCGCAGCTACAACTGCAATAATTATAATATTTTCCATATTAACTCTCCAATGAGTATTCAGCCTTTACTGATTTGTTTGCCTTGCTGATGAGGTATATGATGTATCCCGATATTACAGCCACAATTGCAAGTCCGCAAAGTGCAGCTGTTACATCAAGAGTTGCAGGTGCTGTAATAAGTGTGCCGATAGTATACACGAGATATCCTACTGTGTAACCTACTCCTAATTGCAGACCAATTCCGCCCCAGAACCATTTTCTGCTTTTCATCTCAGAATTCATAGCGCCGATAGCCGCAAAACAAGGGGGAGAGTACAGATTGAACATGAGATAAGCAAGCGCCGCAACCTTTGATATAGCCATAACCGATGCCGCACTTGCCCCTGCACCCTCCATAAGCGCTAATTCTTCTGTATCAATGAGATTTTCAAGACCTACAAAGCATACTGCGAGTGTACCTACTACGTTTTCTTTAGCGATAAAGCCTGTGATAGCGGCGGCGGCTAACTGCCAGCTGAGTACGCCTACGATTGGAACGAGGATATATGCAAATGGACTTGCCAGTGTTGCAAGAATTGATTGGTCAGCTTGTTCTGCAACCTTGAATGACCATGTAAATGACTGCATAATCTGTACCGCTGTGTTGCAAAGGAGGATAATTGTTGCAGCCTTTACGATATATTCCCAGCCACGGCTGCACATAGACTTGAATGCACCCCAGATTGAGGGAAATTTGTATTCAGGAAGTTCTATGATAAAGAATGAATTTTTTGCTCTGTGACCTGCAATGAAGTTTACAAGAAGTGCGCCAAGGAAGATAAGTGCAATACCTGTGAGATAAACTACCCAGCTTATAATTCCCTTGTTTTCGCTGAAAAATGCACCTGCAAAGAGAGCGATTACGGGAATTTTTGCACCGCAGGGCATAAATGGAGCAAGCATTGCAGTTGCCCGTCTTTCACGCTCGTTACGGATTGTACGGCTTGCCATAATTCCCGGAACTGCACATCCGATTGTGATTACGAAAGGAATAACGGACTTACCTGAAAGTCCTACTTTTTTGAATATGGGGTCAAGAACTACTGCCGCTCTTGCCATATATCCGCAGTCCTCAAGGATAGCAATGAGGAAGTACATTATCATTACAAGGGGGAGGAATCCCAGAACTGCGATAACACCGCCGATTACGCCGTCAACAAGAAGTGACGACAGCAAGGGGGACGCATTTTCAAGAAGTCCGCCTACCCAGCTTTGGAACTGTTCAAGGAGAGCTACAAGAGTATCGGCTATGTATGGACCTAGCCATGCCTGTGAAATCTGGAATACAAGCCACATAACGCCTGCGAAAATCAGCAGTCCCACAATAGGATTTGTTATAAATGTGTCGATTTTATCGCTTATTGTCTTATCTTTTGTCAGGACTTTACGTGTTTCAACCTGTTTTACGATGCCGTTTACAAATTCGTAGCGTTCACAGTCAGCGGCTTCGGCAGCGGATTTATCCTTAATATCTGTATTCTTGTTTCTGAACGGAGCTTTCTGCGATTTTCCCGCAATACTAACAGCTGTTTTCATAAGCTCTGAAAGTCCATCTGCGGAAATGGATGATGTTTTTATAACAGGACAGCCAAGAAGTGTTGAAAGCTTTTCGCTGTCTATTTTTGTTTCCTTTTTTTCGTTGATGTCTGTCTTGTTAAGAGCGATAACCATTGGCACACCCAGTTCAAGAAGCTGAGTTGTGAAAAACAGGCTTCGGCTGAGATTTGTGACATCTACGATATTTATAAGCACATCGGGCTTTTCGTTGACGATGTAATCTCTTGCTACGCTTTCTTCGCTTGTGAATGGTGAAATGGAATACGTACCGGGGAGGTCAACCGCGATAATTTCTTTACCGTTGCAGTAGGATTTTTTTATTGGATTTTCTTTTTTATCAACGGTAACACCTGCCCAGTTACCAACCTTTTCGCTTTTACCTGTCAAAGCGTTGAACATTGTTGTTTTACCCGAATTCGGGTTGCCTGCCATGGCTATTCTCATAATTTTCTCCCTCGTTATTGAAATATTTTGTTAT
>JAFXAJ010000035.1 GCA_017517145.1 Ruminococcus sp. | reverse complement strand
TAAGTTAATCTTACTTGATAGCAGCCTCGTACTCAGCTGTTGTCATGGGGAACTTATCAGCGCCATAGATAGCAGCGTCAACTGCCTGAATAGCAACTGCGTCAGCAGCAGAGAGACCGCCGCCGTTGTCGATTACGTCAGCATTGATAGCACCCTGCTCTGTAAGGCTGAACTCATCGCTGTTACCGAGAGACTGAAGAATAGCTGTAGCGTCAGCAATTGTTACCTTGCCATCGCAGTTAGCATCGCCCCAGAGTGTAGCTGTACCACCGGGTGTACCAGGTGTAGGAGGATTAGTTGTACCAGGTGTGGGAGGATTAGTTATACCAGGTGTACCGTTACCATTTACAGCTGTAGGATTAGCACCTTCATCATCCATGAATGCGGACATCCATGAGAGAGGAGCGTTCCAGTTGATTGTGATTTCGTTTGTTGACCAAGACTCAGCGTTATCTACGAAGATCTTCTGAGAAGCAAGTGTACCTCTCTTATATCCGAGACCGCCTACGTAAGGATCCTGCATACCAGCGCCAGGACCACCGGACATTACACCAGCAGGTACCTTGGGGAATGCGGGATCGATTCCGTTAGCCCAGAATCTGTGGTGAGGCCACTCAAGAGTTCTGTCACCATATCCGGATACGTAAGAGAAGTCGTTTCCGTTACGTCCGAAGATGTAGTCGAGAGCTTCAGCAGCTCCGTTCATGTACTTCATATCGCCTGATGCATCGAATGCGTAAGCCATAACGATAGCATTGTTGATAACGAAGGAGTTTGAACCCCACTCATAACCAGTAACAACTTCGTCACCGATGTTGATAGGATCTGTAAATGTTGAACCGTGGTAAGGAATACCCATACCCTGGTTAGCCTGCTCTTCTGTGTAAACGTCACCAGCAGCAATGATAGAGTCGGATACCTGCTTAGCAGCGTCAGCATCGAGCTTATCGCTGTTGAGGTAGAGAGACAGAGTACCAAGACCTGATGTACATCCCCAGTTGAAGGAGCTGAGAGATCCCTTGTTCTCACCACCGCCGAGGTTGGATGTGAGGCTGTAAGCCTTATCCATCTTTGTAGAGTCGTTGGGGTTAGAATAGGACTCGAGCATTTCCTTGTACTTAGCTTCGCCTGTTGTAGCATAAAGCTCACAAGCAGCCCAGTACATATCGTCGTATACATAAGAGTCACCGTAAGCACCACCGCCGATAGCCTGATCGAGAGGAGCGAAGAGAGGATTCTTGTATCCGTCACCCTCAGCAACCTTCCAATCGTCACCGGAGTTGATTACAGCCTCGTAACCGATTTCAGCGTTCTTGAGACACTCAGCAGCGTAAGCGTCATCAATGCCTTCCCAGAGACGTGCAGCCTGAGCAGCACAAGCAACCATGTTGAGTGTAGCTGCATACGTAGGAGGCTTAACGATACGTCCGCCTTCGAGGATATCCTCAAAGCCCTCGTACTCCCAAGCGTGGATACCAAGACCAGTCCACTTATAGTCGTGCATCTTGTGGTAAACCAGACCAGCGTTCTTTCCGTAGTAGGGATCCTTAGAATCAACCATCATCTTGAACATCCAGTCGAGCTCAACTCTTGCTTCTTCAAGAACGTCAGGCTTATTGTTGCCGTTCTCAGGGATGATCATTGTCTTATCGTCAGTCCACTTAGCCTCTGTACCCTGGTGCTTAGACCACTCGTACATATTCTGGAGTGTCCATACAGATACACCGCCGTTAACAACGTATTTACCGTGGTCACCAGCATCGTACCAACCGCCTGTAGCATCTACAGAGTACTTTGTATCAACCTCATCCTTTGTTGTGTAGGACTTAACCCACTCAGGCTGAACGTAACCTACGTCCTTACCGTGACCATACTCGCTGTGAGCAAGAGTTGTCTTATCACCGGAAGTGATGTAAGCAGCCTCAATCGGGATACCTGAACGGTTCTGATAGTAGTAGTTAAGAGCGTTTGTAACGAGTCCGCTGTAGATGTAGTTGTTAATCTTGAAGGGGTGAGACTCATTCATTGTGTATGTCTTACCTGTCTTCCAGTTCTCCCACTCTACCTTGTCGCCGCTTACAGTTGTATCGAAAGCTCCTTTGAGGATACCGGACTGTGTACCGGATACACCAGTTGCATCCTTTACGAAGATTGTATACTCCTCGTCAGCAAGCTCGTCGCCGGGCTTATACTCAGAGAAGTCGATGATGTGAACGTTAGCACCGGAATCCTTGTATCTTGTACGAGTCTCTGTTCCAACGTCAATCTGAGATGTTTTACTTGTACCTGAATCGGGATCCTCACCGAATACAGTTGTCTTACCTGTAAGAACTGCCTTACCGGAAGAATCACGGAGCTCCCAATCAAGGGGTGAAGAAGCGTCTGTTACATAAGAAGCCTTCTTGTTGAGATTTGAGTAGTAACCAACCTGATTGAGACGAACGTTAGACTGGGGTCTGATTACACCGAACTCATTTGTCTCATCGAAGTCGTTATCATCGCTTGTTGTATCGATAAGAGAAAGATTATCGAATACAAGCTTAGCACCAGCAGGACAACCAGTATCGTTGTTGCCGTATCTGCCGTTATTGTTAGCATAATGGAAAGCCCACTCAGCAATTTCGAGTGTTTCCTTAGCTGTAAATGTATCGCTGAAAGAAAGTGTCTTGCCAGCTTCGAGCTTAGCAGGCTGCCACTCCTGACCGGAAATGTTGTGCCAGAGCTCAACGTTACCAGCATAGTTACCAACCTTAGCATAGATGTAACCAGCCTTATCGCAAGTTACTTCACCGCTGATCTCATAAGTATGACCAGCCTCAATCTTCAGACCTCTGTGACGAAGCTGAAGGTCCCATCTACCGTCGGAACCGTTCTCGTTAACGACTTCAACGTGATAAGCACCGTCCTTGATCTCGAACTTCTGCTTAGCGGGGTTTGTTTCACAAGTATGCCAAGGCAGACCTGTACCGTCTGTAAAGTCAGTCTGACCGAGCTGCTGACCAGCGGATGCGCTCATAGGAGCGATTACGCTTGTAACAGCGGTAGCGAGCATAGCTGCAGACATAAGACTTCCAACGATTGCTTTAGAAATTTTGTTGTGCATGTTTATACCCTCCCAAAAAATTTAAAATATTTTTCTATAACGCAGTACCAGTGCATATACTGCTATTATAAGTATGAATCAACGAGGACAGTTAACTCTGAATGAGAATAACTTGCACCTGTCCCAACTCGTTATCCTAATTATAGTATATAACGCTTAAAAAGTAAATAGATTTTTGAAATTTCGTGTATTTCTATAATAGGGTTCATCTATTTTTGTTCATTTTTTACAATTACAACGAAAAAACAAAGAGAGCAAAAGCCCTCTTTGTTTCTGAATTATGAATAAGTTTTTATACATTATTTTTTAAGAGGAATATCCTTAATATCTATAAGCTTAGCGTCTATCTTGGATATTACAAGAGCGTCGTCAGCTGTAATTCCCTTTGATCCGTTAACATCTGCATTGAGCTTACCCTGAGCTGTAAGTTCATATTCGTCAGCATTTCCCAGCGACTGGAGAATTGCCGTACTGTCAGCGATTGAAACCTTACCGTCACAGTTTGCGTCACCATAGACAACCTTTGTGCTGCCGCCGGGTTCGCCTGATACAGGAGGCTGTGTAGGTGTTACAGGAGCTGTTGTAGTTGTCACAGGAGGAGCTGTTACAATAGGTGCAGTAGTTGCAGGAGGTGTAGCAGGCTTATCGTTTCCTTCAATATCAGCACCGGGAACTGCCTTTGTGCCATCGGGTTCTTCACCCCAAACAAGCTTGCCGTTTACATACATAGGGATATGTTTATTATAAGAAGCAGGGTCTTTGAGGCTATCAGTAGCTGTTACGCCCTCGAATGACCAGTCATTTGCAGGATCCCATGCGCCCTTTGTGGGAGTGCCGTCTATAGCATCAGGAATTGACACTCTGAACTGTACTTCATCACGGTGCTCACTCTGTCCTGTAGGCTGAATTGCTCTGCCGTCCTCGAACTTAACTTCTGCATAGTATGTATTGCCTGTGGGATCTCCCTCGTATTTGTAAGGACCTGAAACAGTGCCGTAGCCCTGCTCACCTTCCTTGTACTGCTGAGCCTTGCCCTCAACCTTTACTATATCAATAGAATATCCTGCTGCAAGAAGCTCTGATACATCAAAATAGTAACGATAGGAAATATCCTTCTGTACTCTTGCAGGCCATGCTGTATGGTTCATAGCCCATGCCTTGATTTCAGTATAGCTGTCGCCGCTGCCATTGAGAACTGCGCCAACCTTCCACTCGTCCCACTTAGGGGTTTCAACAGGAGGGAAGTCTGCCAGCTTCTTGCCGCCCTTGTCTGCTATCATAGCACACATCGCAGCTGTGAAACCTGCGTTGTAGTCAATTGCAACTTCGGAATACTCATACTGTGCAACGCTGTTTGTATACTCACCGGAGCTGTTAGGACCGCCTACAAGTGCGCCGTAGAGAGTATGTGCATACTCTGTCTGCCAGCCTTCGTTGCTGCCTTCCTGACCGAGGTCATTCCAGTGGTCGTCATGAACGCCTGATGTAGTTCTGTGATGAATAGCAGTAGGATTCTTTTCCCCCATACCGAGAACATAACAAAGACCGAGGTCATTGTCACCGAACATATAGTCAAGCTGTCCCTGTGCCCAGTTGTTGTACTTATCAGCAAGTGCAGCGTTATCCTTGAAAATAGTATCAGCTGCAAGCTTAGCAATCCAAACTGTATTTGCAGAATGACGGTTTGCACCCCAGTTCATGAGCCATGCAAGACCATCGGGAGTATAAGTAACACGCTTTCCGCCGTATCCCTCATCCCAGTAGTCAAGGTGGTGAGCGATGTGGTCAATCCACTCCTTCTTGCCTGTATTCATAGCATAAAGGAGAGCAGCTGCCTGTGTTGTATCGTCCCAGCAGAAGCCCCATGTGTACTTCCAGTCTGTAGACTGACTCTCTGTGGGGAACTGAGGTACATAATCGGATTCAATCTTATCAAGATAACTCTTGTCGCCTGTTGCCATATAGAGCCAGTTTGCAGCGTACATACAGTCATCTACCCATGAGCTGGGGTTGTACATACTGCCCATAGCGCCGTTTTCGTTATCTCTGATTGAATCAGCTGTCTCGAAATATTTCTTAGCCTGTGCAAGATACTCAGCAGCCTTGTCGGGCTGGTCATCCTTGAAAATGATATATCCCTGTGCAAGAGCAGCAGCACAAAGAGCAATTGTTGTTGAATCTGCGATTTCGTCGTAAGGACGCTCCCAGTCGTCGTTGTTGAGGTGGTGCTTTCTCAGGTAAACCTCAGCACTGCACCATATATTATGATCTGTCGAACCACCTGTAAAGTCACCGATTGTACCGATAACCTTGCCGTCTCTATCGCACTGGAGAACGTAGTCAAGTCCCCACTGTACGTTGTTGCGGTAAGTTTCGCCAAGACCTGCTGCATCTACGGCATCCTTGTACTGGATATAGCCCCATGCAAGCACAGATGCGGAATAAGCGTTTGTCAGAGTGAACTTGAAGTGGTCACCTGCGTCGAACCATCCGCCGGGGATGATGTCGGTTTCTACGCCTTCCTCGTTAACCATTGAGTCTGCTCTCCACGGAACGGAGTTCCATTCAGGAAGAATACCTGACTGCTGTACCTCGTAAAAGAACAAGGACTTCTGGAGTGCTTCCGCATAGTTGACATCATCTGCTGCCGAGGACTGAGCCAGCGGAAGCGATGACAGCATACCTGCTGAAACTGCCATAGCAGAAAGAGCCGCTGTGATTTTCTTGAAATTCATTATTAACTACCCCTCTCAATTTTTTGTACGCCAACGGCATACCATTACACTTTAAATATACACTATTTTCCCACATTTGTCAAGAGTTAAGCTGCATAATAACATTTATGTCAATTTCAACAGTTTAAATTCGCCAAATTGCATAAAATAACCGTCAATCCACATAATTGCAGATTGACGGCTGTTGTTCTATTCGTTTTTTTCGAGCACACAGTGATACATCTCAAGATACTGCCCGTCCTCAAGAATAACTTCTGTTTTTTTGCCGTAATTCTCACGGAAATAATCATACATTGCGCTATCGTTAAAATCTTCAAGACTGCCATGAACATAATAGAAATACATTGCATTATCGTCTATTGCTTTGACTTCGTATGTACCTGCTTCAACATCAACTCCCACTTTAAACATACCCGAATGTTCAAAAGGATTATTTTCTATTGTATGCATCGATATATCATAAGCACTGCACCAGGATAAATCAAGATATTGTCCGTCCTCCAGCTTCGCATATCTTGAATGTTCAAACCATGAATCAAAAACTGTATCTGTGTCGTCTATAAGATAAGCATAAGCCGCACCAAACCCATCAGGCACACTGTCACCCAAATCATCGGAACAAAGGAGATATACTCCGGCAGGAATATCCTCGCCTACAACATATTCTCCTCTGGGATAAACTCCCTCCTCTGCTGTTTTTTTCTCAGGAATATCAAATTCGGGAATATCAATTTCAGGGATTGTTACACTTAATGAACTATTGCTGTTTTCATCAATTCTCTCATCAATTTTCTCAACAATTTTATCCTGCAACAAATCCTGAACAAATGCAACAGCTGTTATTACTGCAACCACACTCAGAGAAATCACCAGTGTAAATACTTTCTGCCGTGCTATTTCACTCTTTCCCTTTTTTACTATGCTCTTTTCAAATTTCTCTCCGCAATGGGAACAGAATTTATTAGTCGCAGGCTGTATCGTTCCGCACATTTCGCACATAACCTCGTCAATTTCCGTTCCGCTGTGCACATCTTCTGTTTTATATCCGCAATATTCGTCCATATCATTTTACTCCCTTTGCAAAAAAGGCTATACCTTTCGGTACAGCCTTTTAAAATTCATTTAAGAATTATTCCTCGTCTTCAGCTGCATCCTCGTCAGCTGCATCCTCAAGAAGCTCTCTGATAGAGATGCTGATTCTCTTGGATTCATCGTCAATGTCGATAATCTTAACATCAACTACATCGCCGACAGAAACGATGTCCTTAACGTTCTCAACCTTCTTGTCAGCAAGCTGTGAGATGTGGATAAGACCGTCAACACCGTCGATAATCTGAGCGAATGCGCCGAAGCTTGTGATTGAAACGATAGTTGCCTTAACAACATCATCAACAGCATACTGTGCCTTGAAGATTTCCCAAGGATTGTCCTCAGCCTTCTTGAAGCCGAGAGAAATTCTGTTCTCCTCAGCGTTGAGGTCCTTGATGTATACTTCAAGAGTATCACCAACAGAAACAACCTCGCTGGGGTGCTTGATGCGCTTCCATGAAAGCTCAGAAATATGAACCATACCATCGATACCGCCGAGGTCAACGAATGCACCGAAGCTTGTAAGGGACTTAACCTTACCAACGTATGTCTTGCCGATTTCAGCGTCAGCCCAGAATGCAGCTCTTGCTTCTTCCTTCTTAGCGGAATCAACAGCCTTAATAGAACCAACAGCTCTCTTCTTGCCGCCCTCGTCTACCTCGATAATCTTGAACTGAACCTTCTGCTTGTTGAGCTGGTCAAGCTCTGCTCCTCTGGGGAGACCTGTCTGTGAAGCAGGGATAAAGATTCTTACGCCCATGTAGTTGAGAGTAACGCCCTTGTTAACGATACGGCTTACAGTACCCTCAAGAACAGTACCTTCTTCCTTAGCCTTTACAACTGTGTCGTAGCCAGCCTGCTCGTCAACCTTTCTCTTGGAAAGGGCAACTGTACCCTCGCTGTCGTTAACCTTGATAACGATAAGCTCGATCTTATCGCCAACGGAAACGATGTCCTCAGGCTTCTTTGTAGAATCATCTGTAAGATCCTCAAGCTTTACATAGCCTGTGTGCTTTGTGCCAAGGTCAACAGTGATCTCTGCGTTATCAACGCTTACTACGAGTCCCTCGACCTTCTCTCCTGTATGTATTTTTTTGAATGACTGATCGAGAGCTTCTGCGAAGTCGATCTCCTCATCCTGATTTGCAGTGAGATTTACATTCTCTGTCATGGTTGTTTGTACCTCCTCGATTATATATGCCGGCGTAGATGCTCCGGCTGTTATGCCGATTTTGCAGGCATAGGGCAGCATCAAAGATGAAAGCTCGTCCGAATTCTCTATGTGATACGTCTTACAATAGCGGCTGCACACCTCAAATAGCTTTACGGTGTTGGAGCTGTGTCTACCTCCCACGACCAGCATCACATCAGAATTTCTGGCAAGCTCAGCTGCGTCTGATTGTCTTGTATCGGTAGCACTACAAATAGTATCGAAAATGACAATATCGGGATTGTCCTGCGGGATCACCTTTAAACATTCTTCCCATTCTATTATATTATACGTTGTTTGCGCCACAAAAGCAAGCTTTTTTTTAAAAAAATTCTCATTTTTTCGAAAAACGTGTTTTAGCTCAACATTATCCTTAAAAACGTAGTAATTTTGTTCACAATGACCAATAATCCCCTGTATCTCTGGATGATTTACGTCACCTGCAATGAGTATGAGATAACCTTCCTTGGATTTTTCCGCAACAATCTTATGGATTTTTGCGACAAAAGGACAAGTAGCGTCGAGCATACGGCAGCCTTTTTTCTCAATTTCGTCATATACCGCCCTGCCCACGCCATGGGAACGGATTACTACCGTTTCATCGGGACAAAGCTCCTCAACGGAATCCACCACTCTTGCGCCCTTTTCGTTCATATCCTTCACTACATCCTGATTATGAATTATGGGACCGAGGGTTGCCACCTTCGTGTTGCTTTCCAATTCATTATACACCATTTTTACGGCTCTGTCAACCCCAAAACAGAATCCTGCGGATTTTGCAACGGTAACTTTATTCATTTCCCGACTCCTTTTCTGATTCCTCGCTGATTTCTTCCAGCTGGGGAGGACCTTCCACCAGAGCTTTGATGTCAGCCATATAGCGGTTTTTAAGCTTTACAAGCTGCCTCGGGTTCGGAGTGTCGCACACTTCCACATAATCTTCGGGATAAATCGGTTCGCCGTAATTTATTGTAATTTTTGTGCGGAATTTCAGCTTTTCCCCAAAAACTATGCCCACAGGAACAATGGGCTTGCCGGAACGTGCCGCTATAACAGCTGCTCCGGAATGTCCACGGTGAACCTTTCCGTCCTTTGAACGTGTTCCCTCAGGGAAAATCATGAGATTTCTGCCGTTTTCAAGATTTTCAACAGCCTTGTCAAGCACTGCGGAATCACCTTTTCCTCTTGATACAGGAAATGCACCGAGATTTTTAATAAGCCAGCCAAAGAACTTATTCCTGAAAAGTTCCTCCTTAGCCATAAAGGAGTGCTTGCCTTTAAGTCCGCAGCTTATCAGCGGAGGATCAGCATTTGTACGGTGATTTGACGCAAATATTACTGTCGTATTCTTCGGGATATTCTCCTTACCCACAAGCTTCATGCTGAAAGCTATTTTCATTGCCATAAAAACAAGAAATTTTGCAATATAAAACATACTATACCCTCTCCTTGATTATCTCAGATATGCGGGCGGCGGACTGTTCCAGTGTAAGCTCAGTCGTGTCAACGAGAACAGCGTCATCAGCCTGTTTAAGGGGAGCCGTCTCACGGTGCATATCATTGTAGTCACGCTGAATTATATCTTTGAGTATTTCGTCATAAGAGGGACAGTCAGGCTTCTCTGACAGCTCTTTATAACGGCGGTTTGCACGTTCCTCCGCCGAAGCTGTCAGGAATATCTTCACATCTGCATTAGGGAGAACAACCGTACCTATGTCTCTGCCGTCCATGATTATATTATTTTCACGGGCAAGCTTCTGCTGCAAGTCAAAAAGTCTCGCTCTTACCGCAGGTACAGCCGATGTTCTCGACGCTGCCATTGATATTTCGGGAGTACGGATAAGCTCTGATACATCCCTGTCACCGAGGTATACTCTCTGTGCACCGTCCACGAATTTCAGGGAAACTTCAACTTTTTCCACAGCCTTTTCAATATCCTCATCGGGAATATTATTCTCCGTCAGATAAAGGGCAACAGCACGGTACATAGCACCTGTGTCCACGTAGATATATCCCAGTTCTGCTGAAACCATTTTTGCTATGGTACTTTTTCCTGCACCTGCAGGGCCGTCAATAGCTATATTTATTGTTTTCATTTTAAACGCTCCTTAAAATATTTTACAGGCATCAGTTCACCTGTGCGCCGAATGGAAAAAGGGCAAGTCTTGCCAGCTTGAAAAACTGTATGCCAAAAGGTATGCCGATTATGGTAATACTCAGCAGTATACCGAAAATACAAAATTCCAGCGCAAGCCCCAGTCCGCCGAATATAAGCCACAGTATATTTGCTATAAGCGAAACTGCACCTCCGCCGTATTCAACGTTTCTGCCGAAAGGCATGAACGAAAGTCCGGCAAGCTTGAAGCACTGCACTCCTACAGGAATTCCGATAATCGTCACACACCAAAGAAGTCCTACAAAAATCCAGCTAAGGCCGCTTATGATACCGCCTAAAATCAGCCATAAAATATTACCTAAACATCCCATTTTAATCCCTCCTTATAAATACAACGCCGCCGCATAGGCTGTCGAAAATGCTATCTGTAAGTTAAATCCGCCTGTGTATGCGTCAACGTCTATAACCTCTCCTGCAAAGAAAAGTCCGCTGACAAGCTTTGATTCCATGGTTTTCGGGTCAATTTCCTTTACGCTTACTCCGCCGCTGGTTATTATTGCCTCGTCAATAGGTCGGAATCCCGATATTCTCACGGGAAAAGCCTTTATTAATTCCCCGAATTTACGGCGTTCCTCTTTTGTAATGCCGTTTATCTTCCTTTCGGGAGCAATCCCCGAAAGCTTTATTATTACGGGAATCATTTTCGCAGGCAAAAGCTTGCGTATGCCGTTCTGGAAGTCACGGTTGAGATTTTCTGCGAAATCACGTTGAATACGTGCGTCAAGCTGTTCGGGAGTCAGCGCAGGTTTAAGGTCAATGACTGCCCTGAAACAATTAGGCTTCATATCCCTGATATGACTGCTTGCCGACAGCACAAGAGGTCCGCTGAGTCCGAAATGAGTAAAGAGCATCTCCCCCATTTCGCTGTATACCGTCTTTTCCCCCTCCATAAGCTTCAAAGTCACGTTGCGGAGGGAAAGTCCCATAAGCTCCGCACAGAACTTGTCAGGCGAGGTCAAAGGCACAAGACTTGGTTTAAGCTCCGTCACGGTATGGCCTGCCTGCTCCGCAAAGGTATAGCCGTCACCTGTTGAACCTGTTGCGGGATAGGATTTTCCTCCGCAGGCTACAAGTACGCTGTTACTGCGGTATTCCTGACCGCCTGCACGTACCCCTACACAGGCTCCGTCCTCGATAATCAGGGATTTTACTGCTTTTCTCACGATTTTTACGCCCAGATTCTTCAGCTCACGGTCAAGGGCATTTACAATATCCTCAGCATTATCGCTTACAGGAAATACCCTGTTTCCTCTTTCGGTTTTCAGCGGAACTCCCAGTTCTTCAAAGAAAGCCATTGTTTCCTCTGCGCCGTACATGGCGAAGGAGCTGTACATAAAACGGCTGTTTACAGGGATATTCTCTATATGTTCACGAGTGGGGGAATTATTTGTGACGTTGCAGCGTCCCTTTCCGGTTATACGCAGCTTTCTGCCGATACGCTCGTTTTTTTCAAAGAGCAGTACGCTTTTTCCCCATCTTGCGGCATATATAGCTGCAACAGAGCCTGCTGCACCGCCGCCTATAATTATAGTATCTGTCATTTCAGTTTCCTTTTAAATAAATTTTCAAGATTTTCAGCCATTTCCATTCGCTTTTCTTCTGAAAGCACGTTATATATGGAATATCCGCCGTTCATGCGAATCAGCACATCTCCCTCACGGACATTTTCAGGCAGCTCCGAAAGAGGAATTTCTATCATCTCTCCTCTGTGCTCCACAACGGCAAAATCTCCCTCTATACGGTCAACTACCATAACATACTCCTTTCGGTTATGACGGATATTTTCTCTCCGTCCGACTCAACCACAACCGTTCCGTCAAGGTCGGTTCTGTATACTTCTTCGGTATATCTGCGGAATCTGTCAAGAACGCTGTCCTTTGGGTGCCCGTAGCTGTTGTCCCTGCCGCAGGAAATCACCACATATTCAGGTGATACCGCCGCCATAAATGCTTCCGTATTTGATGTATCTCCGCCGTGGTGGGCAGCCTTGAAAACTTCGACATCTTTCAGCACGCCATGCTTAAGCATATCATCTTCTGCGCCTTTTTCTGCATCTCCTGTAAGGCAGAAATCGTTTGTGCCGTGGCTCAGAATTATTCCCACAGAGCAGTTATTGAGATTATCGCTGTCGCTTTCAAAGGGAGATATAATCCGCCACTGAGAATCTCCCAGACTGTAGCGGCTGCCAACTTTCGCCTTTGAAAGGGGTATATCCCTTTCGCTTATGACATCTATAAAATCCGAGAAAAACGAGGTAAGCGGAACATTCTCCGCTGTAAGTTCGGGAATTATAACCTCCCCTACCTCAAACTGCTCCAGAATATCAGCCATGCCGCCCATGTGGTCTGAATGGGGATGAGTTGCAATCACATAGTCAAGCTCTGAGATTTCCTCCTTGTTGAGATAGCTTACAACCTCAGTATATGCGGATTTTTCACCGCAGTCAATGAGCATATTCTCTCTGCCGCAGCTTATATATGCACAGTCGCCCTGTCCAACATCTATGAAATGGACACGGAGCACATCCTCCGCAGGTTCAATATGAGTATCCCTGACGCTGTTCCAGATAATTATGCCAATCAGCAGGGCAAAGCTTATGAGAATTGTTCCCGCAGTGCCTAAATCCTTGGGTTTCTGCCATTCTTCTTCCCTGAACGGCTGGTGTATGATGCGGCTTTTCTGCGGTTTCCTGCCTGCGGTTGACGTCCTGAACCTTGTTTTTTCCGATTTTTTCCGTCTTGCCACGATTTTTCACCGCCCTTACTGCGAGATTTCGGCTTGTCGTCCTCCACAAGACAATTGGGTGAACTGCCTATGAGGTCGTAACGTCCTGCTTTTTTCAGCGCTTCAAGAACTATTTCCCTGTTCTGCGGTCTGAAATACTGTAACAACGCTCTCTGCATCGCCTTTTCCTTAGATGTTTTCGGCACATACACCTTTTCCATTGTATAAGGGTCAAGCTCCGTGTAGAACATACAGGTTGAAATTGTGCCCGGTGTGGGGTAGAAGTCCTGCACCTGTTCGGGACGTATCTTATTGTCACGGAGGAAAAGAGCAAGCTCTATTGCTTCATTCAGCGTGCTTCCCGGGTGAGAGGACATGAGATAGGGCACAAGATACTGCTCCTTGCCCATACCCTTTGTTATCTCGTAGAAACGCTTCTGAAATGCCTTGTACGCTTCTATGTGAGGCTTTCCCATTTTATCAAGAACAACGGCTGAACAATGCTCAGGGGCAACTTTAAGCTGTCCGCTTACGTGATGTTTTATCAACTCACGGATAAATTCGTCGTTTTTATCCTCCATGAGATAATCATAGCGGATTCCTGAACGGATAAACACTTTCTTGATTCCCTTAATTGCCCTGATTTTACGCAGCATTGCAAGATATTCGCTGTGGTCTGCCTTTAATGCAGGACATGGTGCGGGAGCAAGACATTTTTTCCCCATGCACAAGCCTTTTTCTATCTGCTTTTCGCATGATGTATGACGGAAATTTGCCGTAGGGCCGCCTACATCGTGGATATATCCCTTGAAATCGGGCATTTTTGTGATTCTCTCTGCCTCCGCAAGAACGGATTCCTCGCTTCTTACGGTGATTTTTCGTCCCTGATGAAGGGCAATCGAACAGAAATTACAGTAGCCGAAACAGCCTCTGTTGTGGGTTATGGAGAAACGGACTTCTTCAATTCCCGGAACTCCGCCCAAAGCCTCGTAAGAGGGGTGATACCGCCGTGTATAGGGCAGGCTGTATATGTAATCAAGCTCCTCTGTTGTAAGACTTTTCGCAGGGGGATTCTGCACAAGCATCATATTCCCGTGACGCTGTATGACCGTTTTGCCGTATACCTCATCCTGCCAGTCGTACTGGATTTTCGTTGCCTTTGCGTACTCCTTTTTATTGTCACGCACCTGCTCGAATGAGGGGCACTGTGCCGCACCAAGGGGGGTATTTACAGGCTCTGTCATGTAGCACGTACCACGTATATCGTGCATTTCATGTATGCTTTCCCCCTTTGCAAGGCGGCTGCATATCTCCTGTATCTGGTGTTCTCCCATGCCGTACATAAGCAAATCAGCGCCGCTGTCTGCAAGAACAGAGGGACGTACAGCGTCGTCCCAGTAGTCGTAGTGGGCGAAACGGCGCAGTGATGCTTCAAGTCCGCCGATAGCTATGGGTACATCTCCGAAATATTCACGGAGCTTCTGACAGTAGACAATAACGGCTCTGTCGGGACGTTTGCCTGCAATTCCTCCTGCGGTGTATGCGTCGTCGGAGCGCTTGCGCTTTGCCGCTGTGTAGTGGGCAACCATGGAATCAATATTTCCCGATGTCACCAGAAAAGCATACTTAGGTCTGCCGAATCTGCAGAAATCCCTGTCGCTGTGCCAGTCGGGCTGGGAGATAATTCCCACGGTATATCCCATAGCTTCAATAAGCCGTGTTACAATTGCCGCACCAAAGCTGGGGTGGTCAACGTAAGCGTCACCTGTTATGTAAATGAAATCAAACTGCTCTATGCCGCTTTCTTCCATTTCTTTTTTAGTTAAAGGTATAAACTTGTCATACATATAATTATCTCACCAATCAATTAATTCTTGAAAAGAACAGACGGGTGCCGGCACTGCCTGCTATTCTTCTAATTTACGCATTTTCCATTCGTCAAACTGCATCTTCGACATAAGCACCTTTCTCGGCTTTGAACCCTCCGCAGGCGATACGATTCCCCTCTGCTCCAGCTCGTCCATGATTCGTGAAGCCCTTGCATATCCCAGTTTCAATCTTCTCTGGATAAGCGTTGTGGAAATCTGGTTGTTCGTCACCGCTACCTCTGCCGCCTTTACTATAAGGTCCTCGTCTGAACCTGCTTCAAAGCCGCTGTCAGAACTTCCGCCATGGTCGTTCTTTGTTTGGGGAACGTAATTCTCAACAGCTTCAACAATCTGGCTGTCGTACTCCCCTGTAGCCTGTGAACGTATGAAATTCAGCGTTGTACTTATATCCTTTGGTGATGCAAAACAGCCCTGTATACGTATAGGCTTGCTTGTGCCGATTGGCATATACAGCATATCGCCGTTGCCTAAAAGCTTATCCGCACCTGCCATATCTATAATCGTTCTGGAATCCACCTGCGACATAACTGACAGCGCAATTCGGCTGGGGATATTCGCCTTGATAAGTCCTGTGATTACGTCTGTAGTCGGTCTTTGTGTCGCCACAACAAGGTGCATACCTGCTGCACGTCCCATCTGTGCAAGACGGCATATAGAATCTTCAACTTCTTTTCCTGCCACAAGCATCATATCCGCAAGCTCGTCAATAAATACGACTATCTGGGGCATACGTGGAATATCTCCGTCCTCGTCAGCTATCTCGTTGTAGGATTTCAGGTCGTTTGCGCCTATTTCCGCAAAGGTGTTGTAACGGCGCATCATCTCGTTGACCGCCCAGTTAAGAGCACCTGCCGCCTTTTTAGCCTCGGTTACTATGGGTATCAGCAGATGAGGGATTCCCTCAAATACCTTGAATTCAACAACCTTGGGGTCAATGAGGATTATCTTTACTTCATCAGGCTTTGCCTTATAAAGTATACTCATGATTATGGAACGTGTACATACGGATTTACCCGAACCTGTCGTACCTGCTATGATAACGTGGGGCATCTTTGTAATATCGCCTACTATGGCATTTCCTGTGATGTCCTTTCCTACGGCAAAGGCAAGTCTGCTTTCGGCTTCTCTGAACTCGGAGGACGAAAGGATTTCACGGAGAGTAACCGTATCCTTGTTGATGTTGGGGACTTCGATTCCTATTACGGATTTTCCCGGTACAGGGGCTTCAAGACGGACTCCCTGCGCTGCAAGGCTGAGAGCTATATCGTCCTCAAGACCACGGATTTTCGATACCTTTACACCGGGGCCCGGCTTTATCTCGTAGCGTGTGATTGACGGTCCTCTGAAAATATCCTTGATTGTTACTTCAACGCCGAAGCTCTTGAATGTATCGACTATTTTCTCCGCCTTTTCATTCATTTCAGATACTGCCTCTGCGCTGGCTTTTCTCGTTGTGGGAAGGCTGAGCAGGTCAAGGGCAGGCAGCGTATAATTCGATTCCTCGTCTATATTTTCAGCAGGAGTTTCCTCTGCCGCTTCTTCTATGTAGCGTCTGTCACTGCGTTCCTTGTCCTCAAGGGCATTATTGATTATCTGGGAAAGCTCTCTGTCCTGTTCGTCCATTGTTTCCACTCTGCGGAGAGGCTTCAACACGGGAGCTTCTTCCTTTTTCTCAATGATTTCCGCTGCTTTCTCATCGGGGAAGTGTATATCAAAGATACGGCTGAACTCGTCAAGCTCTTTCTTTTCCTTCGGGTCAGCAGGCTCACGTACAGGCTGGGGAATCTCTCTCTGCGGCTCGTGAATATCGTCCATGACTATAGAAATATCCCTGCTTTCTTCAACGCTGTTTTCTTCCTCGTCATCTTCATCGTAATAGTCGTCGTATTCGCCGTTAAAGAAGCTGTCTACGCCGTTAAACCAGTTTTTTATAGACATGAAGAATTTTCCTATGTCCGTGAACATATCCGTAACGCCCTTGCCTGTGCTTATAAGCAGGGTGACAAATATTATAAGTATCATCACCATAACAGAGCCGACTCTGCCCAGATTTTTCAGCAGGAAATAGGACATAGGCGAACCTATGATTCCTCCGCCCACAAAGTCAGCTCCGTCCTTCTGAACCTGAACAAGGAAATCCCCCAGTGTCTTTTCGGGAACTGCTCCGCTGAAAAACACCTGTGCGGCTGAACAGGCAACTATTGTCCAGAACACCATTGCGCCGATAATTCTTCCGCTGTTCCTTTTGCCGCTGCTGATAACGTAGGAGGTGTATATCACAATAAAGGGCACTGCCAATGAAACAAGTCCGAAAGTGCCCAGTATTAAATTGTGGAAGTTCTGCCAGCCCTCAGAGCCTTTGAACATCACCGCCATGCCCAGAAGTATGCCGAAAGCAAAGAGTATTACCGAAACTATCTTTGCGTGTTCTTCTGAAAATATAGCGTTATCGTCATCATATCCGCTGACGGTTTCTTCTTCGTGAGCTTGTTCCTCAGCTTTTTTTGCGGCTGCTTTTTTTTCTGCGGCTTCAATCTGTTTTATAAGCTCCTCTTTCTGCTCATCGGTCATAGCCTGCGCACTCATGTCAAGCTCCTGAGTATCTTCTGCTGTTTTCTTTGGTTTGCCGTTTCTTGTCAATCCTTCTTCGTTGAAATCTGCTCCGAAGATAAATCTTCTTTTACGTGCCATTGTGTTCCTCCGGAATATTTATTTTTCAGGGGTTTTCGTCATATCTCCTGCCGTTGTTCTCTATCATATCATAAAGGCAGCCGATAGCGTCGGACAAGCTGCCAAGGCGGTCTATAAGCCCCAGTTCTACCGCCTTTTCTCCGTCAGCCACAGAGCCTACATCGAGGACAAGCTCCTGAGTATTCATCATCATACTGCGGAAAACATCTTCTTTGATGCGGCTGTTTTTCGTTACAAAGTCAATTATTCTGTCCTGCATCCTGTCGAAATAAGCCAGAGTCTGGGGAACGCCCAGAATTGTTCCGTTCATGCGTACAGGGTGAATTGTCATTGAGGCAGAGGGCACTATAAAGGACGTTTTTGCTGATACTGCAAGGGGCACACCGATAGAATGTCCGCCGCCGATTACGAGGGATACCGTAGGAGTTTTCATACCTGCGATAAGCTCTGCAATGGCAAGACCTGCTTCCACATCTCCCCCGATAGTATTCAGTATAATTATAAGTCCTTCAACGCTTCTGTCCTGTTCAATCGCCACAAGTGCAGGGATTATATGCTCATACTTGGTAGTTTTATTCTGTTCGTCAAGCACATAATGTCCTTCTATCTGTCCGATAATATTCAGGCAGTGTATTGTATGCCTGCAATTGTGTGCCGAAGTTACGCCATTATCCTTGATTTCGTCCTTGCTGTCTGCCATAATAACATCTCCTTTGGTTTAATGATGTTATTATATCTCTGCTGAATTTGATTATACATATTCATTATATAACATTTCCGACACAAAGTCAAGGCGGTGGGTAGCACCCACGGGCGATTTTTTTGTACTTCTACTGTAGTTCTTATGCGGTGGGAGTCACTTTAGTGCTTTAGTGGACTGAATGAAGAAGTCATTCTAAGGACATGAATTCTTGACTTCTTGACTTCTTCGTGCATATTGCATAAATAACTATATATACTCTTGTGCAATTATACGAAAATATAATTTATTTTTCAATAATCAATGGTTTTCCGTTGAAAAAACCTCCGTTTCTGCCCCTTTATAGGAGGTGTTTTTCTATGTGATTACTCTTTTCATTCACTTCAAACCATACAATTAAAGGAGGTTAACATGAATATTATTACTCTTGACGACATTTATTCTACCTTTCCTGTCTGGCTCTGGAAGCCTTATATCCCTTTCGGAAAGGTTACTATCATTCAGGGCGACCCCGGTGACGGTAAAACTACCCTGATTCTTCATATTGCC
This sequence comes from Ruminococcus sp., assembly GCA_017517145.1. GTDB lineage: Bacteria > Bacillota > Clostridia > Oscillospirales > Ruminococcaceae > Ruminococcus. The sequence goes on along the minus strand of JAFXAJ010000035.1, from coordinate 9,472 downwards.
GCCGCCCTGTCCCGTGGCGAGGTGCTTCACATGGATATTAAATGCAAGCCCTCGAACATTATCTATCTCAACGCAGAGGACGGCTATGCTGATACTATAAAACCCCGTCTTGAAGCCGCCAACGCTGATTGCAGATACATACACACCATTGATGAAACCGACAGCGCTCTCACCATGACTGACGAGAGAATTGAAGCGGCTATACGTCTGCTTGACGCTAAAATGCTTATTATTGACCCTATGCAGGCTTATCTGGGCGCTGATGTTGATATGCACCGTGCCAATGAAATACGTCCTGTTATGAGCAGACTGGCTGTTATAGCTGAAAATACAGGCTGTGCTATTGTTATTATAGGTCACATGAATAAGGCGCAGGGCATGAAGGCTTCCTACCGTGGTCTTGGTTCTATCGACTTTACTGCCGCCGCAAGAAGCGTTCTCGTTGTAGCAAGGGACAAGTCTAACCCAAACCTCAGAGTTATGGCTCAGATAAAAAACAGCCTTGCTCCCGAAGGCAAACCCATAGCCTTTGAAATCTGCGATGAAGAAGGAGTAAAGCTTCTGGGTGAATATGTCTGTGACATTGATGATATGCTTATGGGTATAGGCACAGATTGCGACTTCAACGAAGCTGTCGGTATAATAAAGCAGTTCCTTTCAGAAGGTGAAAAGCCCCAGCGTGAAGTCATGGAGAAAATAAGTCACCTTGACATTCCCTCAAATAAAATAAAGAAAATCAAGGCTCATCTGAATATTAAATCTATAAAAAAAGGTGAACACTGGTATTGGTGTTTAATGTCATAAATAATATACAAAACTGTACAAATAAATATATTATTATTTATGCAAAGTGCACGAAGAAGTCAAGAAGTCAAGAAGTCATGTCCTTAGAATGACTTCTTCCTTTAGTCCGCTAAAGCGTTAAAGTTGAGTAGCACCCAGCAGGCAGTGCCTGCTTCCATCTGTTTTCGTCTTACTTCTACTGCATTTCTTATGCAGACTGTGCCTTTTTCTACAGACTGAATAGGGACTGCCAAAATGCAGTCCCTATGATTTATATTTGATTATTTAAGTCCGCCTACAGCTGAAAATGCGTATTCAATATTTTCATTTTCAGTCAGAGCATTTCTGGGATTAATTGTGAAATTATATGTACCGATTTTTGCTCTCTGAAATGTGTTGAGATTTGTAACATACAATTCTGCTGTAAAGTGGTTTGTTTCAGCTGTGAGCATTGTTATAACTTTGTTTACATCAGCACTTTCAATGACAGGTGTTGTGACAAGTCTCTTTTTGCCGTTTGCATCTGTAACGAAGTAGTCGAAAATAAACAGTCCGTCAGCATTTTCAGGGAAAGGTGTAAGGAAAGCTATTTCTTTATATGTGGACTTTCCGGGAGCAATCTGGCTGAATGTATACTCAGGAGCTTCAACAGGACCGGAAACAACCTTTACCTTGATTTCTGCCTTTACGTTGTGATTATCAACGCTGTAAACAGTAACGATACATTCGCCTGTGCTTACGCCCTTAACCCAGCCGTATTCGTCAACAGTAGCAATACTTGGGTCTGATGTTGTCCAGAATTCATCTTTATTAGGAGCGTCAGCAGGGAGCATTGTAACCCATGAAAGGTCTGTAGAGCCTACAGTGAGCTGCATTTCGTACTTGCTGAGTTTGATTTCAGTAACAGTGCCTGTGCTTGTATTGTTTGTAACATTTATGATAGCGACTGCTCTTACAGCGGGATTGGAAGCGCTTGCAGCTGTAATATAGCAGATACCCTCCTTAACGGCTGTGATAATACCGTTGCTGCTTACAGTAGCGACAGAATTGTTTGAACTTGTCCATACGAGAGTCTTATCTGTAGCATTTTCGGGAGCTATTGCAAGAATGGGAGTATATATTGTACCGGCTTTGAGAGTAACTTCACTATCGCCGAATTTGATTTCCTGAACATCTACAGAAGGCGGTGCTGTTGCAGTAGTTGTTGTAACGGTTGCAGTTGTGGAAGCCCCGGTAGTTGTTGCAGATGTAGAAGTAACCGGATCTGCTGTAACAGTTACGAGAACCATTCCGTATACGGAAGGATTATCCACACTCTGAACAGAAATAATAGTATTGCCGGGTTTAAGAGCTGTTACCCAGCCTTCATTGTCAACAATAGCAACATCAGGCTGTGAGCTTGTCCAGATTTCCTTTTTATTGAGAGCAGTTTCGGGAAGCATGGTAACTCTTGCTGCAAGCTCGCCTGTACCTTCCTGAATAGTCATGGATGTATGTGAAAGGCGTATGCTCTTTACACTCTTGGTATCATTTACAGTAACCTTGATTTCAGCGTATACATCGGGATTATCAATACTTGTAACAGTAATGAGACATTTGCCCTCACCGATACCGACAACCCAGCCTTCATTGTCAACAATAGCAATGGATTCATCGGAGGATGACCACATTTCAGCCTTGTTCTTGGCATTTGTAGGAAGCATTGTAACATAAGCAGAGAGGTCGCCCTCGCCTACATTAAGTACCATTTCATTACGTGTAATTCTGATGTCAGAAACCTTTGCATTGGCTTCTGTAGTAGTTGCAGGGGGAACTGTAGTAGTAGGCTTTGCAGTAGTTGTAGTAATTTTAACAGTTGTAGTTGTGGGCTTTGCGGTAGTTGTAATTGGTTTAGTGGTTGTGGTGACGGGCTTAGTAGTAGTTGCAGTTGTTGTTACAGGAACTGTTGTAGTAGTAACTACAGGCTGCTGAGGCTTGAGGAATTCAGTCAGCGAAAGCTTTCCGCCTGTTGATACATAAGTGTAATATGATAAAATAAATGAAGCGTCGGAAGCGTCGATACTGCCGTCAGCGTTAATATCAGCGTTGAGTTTCTGTGCGGTATTGAACATTGATGTGCCGCCTGTAGAAGTCAGAGAATAATCACTGAGAACCAGTGAAGCGTCAGAAGCATCTACAGCGCCGTTTCCGTCTGTATCGCCGAAAGAGCCGTTTCCCTCTGTTGTTAAAACCGGTTCAGCGTTAAGCTCCATATCAAAAGCGAATGTGCTTCCGCAAAGAGAAGAAGCAGATGAAGTGACACAAATTGCCGCAGAAAGTGCAGCTGAGATAAGATTTTTAATTCTCATAATTTCTCCCTCTATACCATAGGCTGAATATAATGATAAAGAAAATTCTAAAAGCATTACCTATGTGAAAATTATAACTATATGATTTATTATACACCCAAATTTTACAAAAATCAATATAATCCGTCATTTTTGTAAAATTCTACAAAAAACAGCAAATATATTTTTAGTATTTACTTTATTAATATCAATTTACAAAAATACCGCACAGATAAACGTCTGTGCGGTGAATTGGTCTAATAATTTATTTGATTTAATCTCTTGTCAGCTGAGTTCAGTTTGCCGGAACAGCAGCTTTTGTCTTTTCAGCCTTTGTGCGCTGGATTGTAACCTTGGCATTTGTGGCAACCCATACATCGTCGAATGACGGGCAGGAGAATGTAACGCCCTGATTGAACTGTTCCTCTGTGACAGTTGTGTTCAGCAGATTAACCTCGCCGATAATATCTTCGGGGGTCAGCTGAGCGAGGGATTCCGCAGAGCCTACAACGGTAATATCCACCTTCTGGGTGATAATCGGGTAGGAGTATGTACTGTCGGGAGGGTTGCTTACCTTGATATTATCAGTGGAGATAGTCAGGGGCATTTCTTTAAGCTTTGATTCGTCAATCGACACCACAACGGATTCAAGGTCTGAAACGTTTTCCAGTTCGCTTCCCTCAAGGCATTTTTCAATGGAGAATGTCCTTGAAAATCCCGGTTTTATCTCGTAAAGGGGGATAAGTCCTAAGTCAATGGTATCGGGAATTTCGACTTTGCTGTTATTGCAGGCAAGAGTCACAGAATCAGATGACAGCTTGAATTTGATAGTATCAGTGTTGAAATTTGCAGGAACGCCTGCAATAGCTGCCGACAGACCGACTTTTTTCTGTGTGCGTACAGCGATGTTAATATCAAAGTTTGTGGAGCTGCATTTCAGTGCCGACTGGTCAATAAGCACGTTATCCGCAGTATACAGCTGGAGCTCCGCACCGCTGAGAACGTAGGTAGTGTCAAGCGACATTTCCTTGTTGGATACGGCATAGCATTTGTCTATGCTGTCCAGCTTTGCCGAAGGACCTGTAATGCGTATTTCTGAGGGGATGCATATATATTCGTCGGGATTTTTTACTTTTCCCTCTGCAATTTCCACATTGGGAGTCAGGGGAACAACATCGAAATCCCTTGTGTCGATTTTGTCGAAAACTACGGTAGCCTTTGAGGGGTAAACGGCTTTGACTTCAAAGTTTATGCCGCTGCTGCCCTTGATTTTGAGGGAAAGCTTTTTTGTGCCTGTGTTTGAGATGTTGTCAGCGTCAAAATAGGCGGTCAGATTTTCATTATTGAGATTACCTATCTGTGTACGGCTGCCGAGAAGCTCTACCTTGACTTCCTCCACATCGCAGGAGATAACGCTCAATCCGTTCTGTGTAGCGGCAGAACCTGAAATATCCAGAGTAACAGGGATATGCTCAATGGTTTTCTGCACAGAGGGGTACTGTGTAAGGGATATTACAAGCCAGAGAATTACAGAGATAATACCTGCCAGAATGGCAAGAAAGAAGTTGCTTGACATATATTTTTCTCTGAGTTCCTTGAAGAAATTCATTTTTTAATCCTCCTTCCGATGATAGAGGAAATGGTTTTTTTATTTGTCTTATCGTCATCGGGGTCCTCGTAGAAAATTTCTTTTTCGAGGGCATATTTCAGCTTCATTCGGGTGTAATCTCTGGTGAGGACTCCGTTAATTGCAACGGAAATCTGACCTGTTTCCTCTGAAACCACAACTACAACGGCATCGGAGTTTTCGCTCATGCCGATAGCTGCACGGTGACGGGAGCCGAGGCTTTTGTCAATGGTGACGTCGCTTTTTGGGCGGGGAAGAAAGCAGGCTCCGGCAAGAATTATGCCGTCACGCATAATTACAGCGCCGTCATGGAGGGGCGTTTTCGGATAGAAGATATTGCCGAAGATTTCCTTGCTGGGTAATGCATTAAGAAGTGTACCTGTTTCAATCTGTTCTCCAAGACGGGTTTTGCGTTCAATAACGATGAGAGCCCCTGTACAACTTGCAGAAAGCTCCACGCAGGAGTCGCAGATAGCGTCTATAGCCAGATTCCAGCGCTGTTTTATGTCGTTGGAGGGGATACCTATACCCATGAGCTTTATGCCGAATTTTGTCTGACCGAACTGTTCGAGAGCACGGCGTATTTCGGGCTGAAAGAGTATGAGCATGGCAAGAAGACCTACATCAAGAGCATTTCCGAGGATATACTCCATAACAGTAAGGTCAAAGAGACTGCTGATAAGGTACGCAGCCACAAGCAGGAGAATACCTTTTATAAGCTGTCCTGCACGGGTTTCACGAACCAGTTTAAGGACGAGATAAATTATGTAAGTCAGGGCAACAAGGTCAATTATGTCTTTAAATTCGATTGTTGACATCAAGCTGAAAAAAGCATATTTTATATCCTGAAAAGACGGCATAGTTATATCACAACCTGTTCATTAATAGAAAGTATGCATACTTCCTTATATTATATTGTACCACAAATTCAGATAATTTCAATAGGTTTTTATTAATTTCATAATTATTTCATTTTTTTAATTCGGGAAAAGGGGAAAAATAAAATATATACAGCAAAACCGCACAAAAATCAACAACAGTAATTGTGCGGTTTTACAAATTACAGGGTATTTATAATTTCTGCCAGTTTTACAGCGTCATCTTCTCTGCTGAATACAGAGGGGGAAAACCGTACAGCACCCTTTTCCGTACCGAGAGAAGCATGGGCAAGGGCAGCACAGTGAAAGCCTGCACGGAGACAAAATCCCTTTTCAGCAAGAGCATTTCCCACAGCTTCGGAGGGAATATCTCCCACATTAAAAGCGACAATGGGGACGTAATTCACAGATTTTTGACGATATACCGTAATTTTCGGATTCTTTTCAAGTTCTCTGATAAATCGGCGGCATATTCTGTCCTCATGGGCGAATATTTTATTAATGCCGATTTTTTTAATAAATTCTATGCCTGCTTTCATGGACATTATACCCACAGCTCCCACAGTGCCGCTTTCAAGGGATTCGGGGAGCAGTTCAGGCTGTCTGAGACTTTTTGAGCCGCTGCCTGTTCCGCCCTGCAAAAGGGGAGGAATGGGAAATTTTCCGTCAGTGATGAGCATACCTGTGCCTGTGATGCCGTAAAGTCCCTTATGTCCTGCGGTGCAGAGGATATTGATTCCCTGTGACAGCTTCAGGTCAATGATGCCCGAAGCCTGTGCTGCATCAACGATAAAGGCTATATTGCGTGATTTGCAAAGCTCTGCCAGTTCGTTTACAGGCATAATCTGCCCTGTGACGTTGCTTGCGGCAGTGCAGACGACAGCTTTTGTATCACTGCGGATAAGTCTGCGGAAATTTTCAATTGTTTTTCTGCTGTCGGGGGAAACCTGTGCAGTTGAAAGACGGATTTTTCCCGAATCAGCCAGTTTTGCGGCAGGTCTTGAAACAGAATTGTGCTCCATGCTGCTGATAATAAGATGACCGCCGCTGTTCATGATTCCCTGTATTGCCAGATTCAGAGCGTGAGTACAGTTCAGGGTGAATACTACGTTTTCGGGAGATGCTCCGAAGAAATCCGCAGCTGTTTCACGTGCCGAATAGACGGCTTCCGAAGTTCTCATGCCGAGGGGATGACCGCTTCTGCCGGGGCTTGTAAGCTGTTCCATGGCGGATACTACGGCTTTTTTCACGGCTAAGGGTTTGGGAAATGTAGTGGCGGCGTTGTCGAAATTTATAATCAAGAATATCCCTCCTCGTTGATTGTGTAGGGGATTTTGTACTTGCTGAGCAGTTTTATTACATCGGGGTTTTTATCGGTGTAAAGGTCATAACCGCAGTCACCGCTGCGTCGTTTAAGCTCACAGTGATACCCGAAAGCCACAAGGAGACGGAGAGCCTTCTGTGCGTAGGTATACGAGGGCATCTGTAAAATATATTTCATAGATAATCATTCCTTTTAGATATATACAGCGCAATGCTGATATAATATAATATGTAATTTTTCAATAGAATGTTTTCCCTGCATAATTCTCATTGGATTACAGTTTATCATTATTAAAACAGACAGATGAAAACAAACGGTATTTATTGAAAATAACGAATCTTGAATAATCGTTAATTCAACCATTGACAATTATTGTGAAAAGCATTATAATCATATAGTAAGCCTGTAAATGGCTTGCATTACATGATATAAGGAGGAAAAATATGTCAGCACACAGCAAATCAAATGAGGAAATTCTCAGCCTTTACGGAGTTACTCCGGAGCAGGGTCTTTCCGATGCTCAGGTTACTGCCCAGCGTGAAAAATACGGGGAAAACAAGCTCCGTGAAAAGAAGAAGAAAACCACCTTCCAGCGATTCCTTGAACAGTTCAAGGATGTAATGATTATCATTCTGCTTATTGCAGCGGTGATTTCATTCGTTATCGCCTGCATTGAAAAGAATCCCAAGGAGTTCTTTGAGCCGGCACTTATCCTGCTTATTGTTGTTCTTAACGCTATTATGGGCGTTGTTCAGGAGAGCAAGGCTGAAAAGGCTCTTGACGCTCTTAAAAATATGTCTGCACCCCATGCCCGTGTTATCAGAAACGGCGCAGAAAAGGTCATAGACGCATCTGAACTCGTCCCCGGTGACGTTATTCACCTCGAAGCAGGTGATTTCGTTCCTGCCGATGCAAGACTTATCCACAGCGTAAGCGTAAAATCGGAGGAATCCGCACTTACAGGTGAATCCGTTCCCAGTGAAAAGGACGCAAACGCTTCCGTTGAGGAAAATGCTCCTATCGGTGACAGAACAAATATGGTGTTCTTAGGCTGTTCCGTTACTTACGGTACGGCAGCAGCTGTTGTAACTGCTACGGGTATGGATACGGAAATGGGTAAAATCGCTAATCTTCTCGACAGCGAAGGGGATTCCCAGACACCTCTCCAGCAGAAGCTTGCACAGCTTGGTAAATACCTCGGCATCATGGCTCTTGCAGCCTGTGCTATTATCTTCATTGTAGGTATGATTAACGGCATACCTGCCCTTGAAATCTTTATGACAGCTATCTCCCTTGCGGTATCAGCTATCCCTGAGGGACTTCCTGCAATTGTAACAATCGTGCTTTCTATCGGCGTTCAGCGTATGGTTAAGAAAAACGCTCTTATCAGACGTCTGCCTGCTGTTGAAACTCTTGGAAGCGCATCTGTTATCTGCTCCGATAAGACAGGTACTCTCACACAGAACCGTATGACAATCGTAAAGGCATATATCGACAATGCAGACGATGTTGTTCTCGTTGACGAAAACTGCCCCGAAGATATTAAAAAGCTTCTCATGATAGGCTCTCTCTGCTGTGACGGCAGCGTTGCTTTTGAAAACGGCGAGGAGCAGCATATCGGTGACCCCACTGAAACAGCTATCGTTCTTGCGGCTCATAAGAACGGTATGCCCAAGGATAAAATCAATGCAGAGCATCCCCGTGTGGGCGAGATTCCCTTTGATTCCGACAGAAAGCTCATGACAACTATCAACAAGTTCAACGGCAAGAATATAGTTATCGTCAAGGGCGCATTTGACATGATGGCGCAGAGATGCACCGGCGGAAATATCGCAAAGGCTAAGGAAATTACCGAGCAGATGAGTGCAGACGCTCTCCGTGTTCTTGCTATTGGCTACAAGGAAATTGATACAATTCCTGCTGAGCTTACATCAGAGGAAATCGAAAACGGTCTTACACTTGCAGGTCTTGTGGGAATGATTGACCCCCCTCGTCCGGAGGCAAGAGACGCTGTTGCAGTTTGCCGTCAGGCAGGTATCCGTCCTGTTATGATTACAGGCGACCATGTTATTACAGCTTCGGCTATCGCTAAGGATTTAGGTATTCTCGTTGAGGGTGACAGAGCTATCACAGGCGCAGAGCTTGACGCTATGACAGACGAGGAACTCGACAAGCAGGTTGAATCCATAAGCGTATACGCGCGAGTTTCACCCGAAAATAAAATCCGTATCGTCAAGGCATGGCAGAAAAAAGACCAGGTTGTTTCCATGACCGGTGACGGCGTTAATGACGCTCCTGCGCTTAAAGCCGCTGATATCGGCTGTGCAATGGGTATCACAGGTACAGACGTTGCAAAGGGTGCATCTGATATGACTCTTACAGATGATAACTTTGCTACAATCGTTGACGCTGTAAGAGAGGGTAGAGGTATCTACGCAAACATCAAAAAGGTTGTGGGATTCCTCCTTGGTACAAACATCGGTGAAGTTATACTCGTATTCTTCGCAATGCTTCTCTGGCACAAGACACCTCT
>JAFXAJ010000034.1 GCA_017517145.1 Ruminococcus sp. | reverse complement strand
CTTCATTTTGATAATTCTGTCAATATCCTCCTGTTTGAGGTTAGTCAAAGTTACATAGTTTCCGTGCAAGAAAGAAAGACGAGCGTCATCGTCCTTGAAATAGAGAGTTTCACGCATTCCCGGAGGCATCTGATCTATAAAGCAGAAAACGCATTTATTGGAACATCGCTGTTTTTTATCCATTAAAAACGTATCAAATTCCATTCCAAGGTCGTCGTATTCATCTTTTTTCACAGAAAATTCAATTTCTTCGTCATTTCTGAGAACACGCAGAATTATGTCAGTATCAGCTGCGTAATACATATAGTCAAGCACATCTTTTATATTATGCCCGTTGATACTGATAAGGAAATCCCCTGTTCTGATACCGCTGACGAAGGCAGGAGAGCCTTCAATAACCGATTTGATTGTAACCAAAACTAACCCTCCTGTCAGGAAATTTGCAAAGTAAAAAGGAGAGAAGACTATGCCTCCTCTCCTCCTCATATCTGAAATAGATTATTCTTCTCCCAGATTCAGAACCTTTACGCCCTTGTAGAATCCGCAGTTCTTACATACCTTGTGCGGAGCCTTAAAAGCACCACAGTTATCGCACTTGGACATTGCAGGTGTATCGAGCTTCCATACAGCAGAACGTCTCTTGTCACGTCTTGCCTTAGAAGTTTTTCTCTTTGGTACAGCCATTTTGGCACCTCCTTAACAAGAGTCTCACGACTCGGATATTTGATGTTCGCAGTCACCCTCATTGAGATCTGCGCCGCATACCATACAAAGCCCCTTACAATCTTCCTTGCATAGAGTTTTTGTAGGAAGCTGAAGCAGAAGGTCGGTTACTGCAATTTCATTCAGCTCAATGCTCTCACCGTCCGCAACGATATACTCATCGTTATCACCGCTGACAGAAGGAACAACAATATGGTCACAGTTAAAGGAATAGGGTATGTCCATTTCTTTCAGACATCTGTCACAGACAGTACTGAGTGAAAATGTCATTGCATACTTAAGGTAGACAACGCCTGCCTTATTGAAAATCCTTCCCTTAATGCAAACAGGAGAGCTGAAATTACAGCCTTTTATCCCGTCAAGCTCCGCAGCATCAATAGCGTAGTCAAAATCTTTTGATTCGCCGGTAATACTGAAAAGCTGTTTTAAAATAATTTTCATATTAAAAATCCTTCAGAGCATTACAAATTATATTATACACTATTTTTTTCCGTCTGTCAATAGGAATCGGAAAAATTTACTTCAAAAAACGTTAGTTATCCTGTAAAATTACTTGATGAACTGCTTAACGTTTTCGGAAAGCTCAGTCTCGTCAGCTGATACTGTGAAAGTAACAACAGAATCCTCACCTGTAAGCTTATCCAGCTTTTCAAGCATCTTGCCGAAAGCCTCATAATCTCTGCCAACAATCTTGAAGATACCGTCAACAAAGATGTCCTTGATGTCGTAGTTGCCTGCGAGCATACCTGCTACGAAACCATAGAATGCATCCATACCCTCAACGCTGAACTGGTCAACATCGCACCATCTAACCTTGTAGCTGATAGAACGTCTGATATTATCGCCCTTTTCAATGCAAACGATATTGCCGTTTGTGGACTTTACTGCGTCATTGATTCTGTCGATGATTATTTTTGTTTTACCTGTACCTTTTTTGCCTGTAATAAGCTTGATCATATTTTTTCTCCTTCCCCTGCCTTGCGGCAGAGAGTTATTTTTCATTTGTATTAAGGCGTATAGACATCATAGCCAACGCCTGTATTAAGTCGGCAATGCAGCGATACTGCCAGCCAATCTTAGCCGAGTTTAGCCTCAAGTTCAGCCTTTGCACCCTCGTAACCGGGCTTGCCAAGGAGAGCGAACATATTTGACTTATAGCTCTCAACACCGGGCTGATTGAAAGGATTAACACCGAGAACATAGCCTGAAATTGCACAAGCCTTCTCGAAGAAGTAAATCATGTATCCAACACTTTCTTCCGTAGTGTCGTCAAGTTCAAGAATCATGTTGGGAACACCGCCCTCAGTATGAGCAAGAACTGTACCCTCGAAAGCCTTGCGGTTTACAACGGACATATTCTGATTTGTGAGAAAGTTAAGACCATCGAGATTCTCCTCGTCAGCTTCAAGGAAAAGATCCTGCTTGGGAGTCTTGATGTCAACAACTGTCTCAAACATAATTCTTGCGCCGTCCTGAATGTACTGTCCCATAGAGTGGAGGTCTGTAGAGAAAGTAACAGATGCAGGGAAGATACCCTTGTTGTCCTTGCCCTCGCTCTCACCGAAGAGCTGTTTGTACCACTCAGACATCATTACAAAGCTGGGGTCATAAGAAACGAGCATTTCAACAGACTTGCCCTTTCTGTAGAGAATGTTTCTCAGAGCAGCGTACTTGTAGCAGTCGTTGTTGTCGAAATCAGCGCAAAGCTCAGCCTGTGCCTTAGCAGCACCCTTCATGAGAGCGTCTATATCACAGCCTGCAACAGCAATAGGAAGCAGACCAACAGCTGTGAGAACAGAGAAACGTCCGCCAACGTCATCGGGAATTACAAATGTCTCATAGCCCTCAGCGTCAGAGAGGTTCTTGAGAGTTCCTCTTGCCTTGTCTGTAGTAGCAAAGATTCGGTTCTTAGCCTCCTCCTTGCCGTACTTGTCCTCAACCATCTTCTTGAAGATACGGAAAGCAAGAGCAGGCTCAGTTGTTGTACCTGACTTGGAAATTACGTTTACAGAGAAATCCTTACCCTCGCAGAGAGAGATTACTTCGTTAAGGTATGTAGGATTGATGCTGTTTCCAACGTAGTAGATGTCAGGAGTATCCTTCTTCATGTTGTTGTAGAAGGGAGATTTAAGCAGCTCGATAGCAGCTCTTGCGCCGAGGTATGAACCACCGATACCGATAACGATGAGAATATCGGAATTGGACTTTATCTTCTCAGCAGCAGCCTTGATACGAGCGAATTCTTCCTTGTCGTAATCAGTGGGAAGGTTTACCCAGCCGAGGAAGTCGTTGCCGAGACCAGATTTATTGTGAAGCATATCAGCAGCAGTTTCAACCTGTGCCTTGATGCCTGCCATTTCATCGGCATTTACAAAATCCTGAAGATATTTTGTGTTAAGCTTTAATGACATTGTATTTACCTCCAAATATGCGGATAAGCACACCTAACCGCACTATAAAAATTATTTCTTTAATTATACCATATTTGCACAAATTTTTCAAGAGAATTTAAGCATGATTTATTAAGCAAAACCACTTTTGTTAAAACAGCACATTTACCAACAGTTTTATTTATAAATATTATATAATATATTCTTAAATACATAAGCTAAAGAAAGCTTTGCCACATTATCAGAAGCTATTATATCAGTCTCGCAGACCAGATTTTTTTCGCTGTAGAAAGCGGCTGTTCCTATAATCTGCCCTTTTTTCACGGGAGCTGTCAGATATTCAGGCAGAACTACTGTCGAACTAAGTTCGCTTACACTTTTAGGAATGACAATCCTGCTCTGATTACGCAGCCTCAATTCTACAGCTGAATCACATCCGCCTCGTATCTTCATAGGCATCAGCATTTCATCAGGAAACATTGCTATTGTAACTTTATAGTCGTTAAATCCGCTTCGAAGGAGGCTTTTTGCCTTTTTATACATATCGGCCTCATTATCCGCACCAAGAACAACAGCAATGTAACAGCTGCCCGATTCGTCCATACCGCCCTCAGCTATGTTATAGCCTGTTTCGTCGGAATGTGCCGCCTTAAAACCGATATGCCTTTCGTAGCTGTTGGCAAGTCTGTTTTCGCTGACAAGCTCCGTCTGTCCCGATTTTACAAAATCTCTCCAAGTTTTGAAATATGGCCGCAAAAACTCGTATTTTGCAAGTTTTGAACATATTACCGCCAAATCATGAGCCGTTGTGTATTCCCTTTCATCGTAGTATCCATAAGGGGAATAAAAGGCTGTATTACGCAATCCCAAATCAAAAGCCTCGGTATTCATACGCTTGACAAAATTTTCTATCGTCTGCTCCGATTTCTCAGCAAGCACCGTTACGGCGTCGTTGGCATTGCCGATAATTACCGCTTTCAGCAGTTCCTCAACAGTCATTTTGTCCCCTGCTTCAAGCCATACTACAGCCCCTTTTGTACCTGTAACTGTCTGGGATGCTGTCAGCTCCGTCGACATAAGAAACTTTCCTGTTTCAATGTCCTCGGCTATGAGCAGAATTGCCATAAGCTTTGACAAATAGCCCACATTCAGCCGTAAATCCTCGTTTTCACTGTCAAGAACCGTTTGTGTTGACGATTCCATAAGAACATATGCCTTTGCGGAATTTGTTGTATCATCGGCAATAGTATACAACGGACTAACTATTGTCAATAACACGACAAATGATATAAAAACAGCTATTATTTTTCTCATAACATCACCCGATAAATTTTATTCGGGGAATTTAAAATTTATGAATTTTCGCTGAGATATATCTCCATTCTGCTCTGTATACGCTTCGCACATTCTTCGGCAGTTACATCTCCTGCGGCAAAGCTCTTGTATTCATCGTCAAGAATTTCTCTTACTTTTTTGCGGAATCCGCCTAAATTGTTGCACTTTTCAATAAAGCCGATTATATAGTCATACTGTTCATTTATACCCATAAGGTCATAATCATAAGAGTAACCGTTTACATTACTGGAACCTTTATTGTATTCATCCTCTTGTTGCTTGAACTTCTCAGTACATTTATAAAATGACTCCTTGCGGACGGGGAATAAATAGTATGAAACTTGCTCTTGCTGTTTCTGACTAAGCAGCCAGCACATATACGCCCAGCCG
>JAFXAJ010000033.1 GCA_017517145.1 Ruminococcus sp. | reverse complement strand
GCAGGCATTGCTTTCAGATGTGACCCAGGGCAAATATGCAGGAGTACTTGTAGTTGAAATAGAACGTCTTGCAAGAGGCGATACTATAGACCAAGGCATAGTTGCTCAGGCGTTTCGTGATTCCTCAACAAAGATTGTTACGCCGACAAAAACTTATGACCCCGACAATGAATTTGATGAGGAATATTTTGAATTTTCGCTGTTTATGAGCCGACGTGAGTACAAGACAATCAACCGGCGTATGCAGGCTGGCAGACTTGCCTCCGTAAAAGAGGGGAATTACATAAGCACCACAGCTCCTTACGGTTACAGAAAAATCAATCCTGAACCAAAAGTTCATACTCTTGAAATAGTTCCTGAGGAAGCCGAAATAGTCAGGCTGATATATAAGCTTTACCTTGACGGTCACGGTGCAAAATACATTGCAAACGAGCTTAATCGCATGGGAATCAGTCCGCAGAAAAGTCAGTACTGGGAATATCCGAGTATCAAAAAAATGCTTGCAAATCCATTGTACTGCGGAAAAGTAGGCTGGAAAACCAAATCAAACGGTGATACGCTGTACAATGGACTCCATGAGCCTATAGTCAGCGAGGAAATCTTCAATGCTGTTCAGGAGAAGAAAAAAACAAATCCTGCCGCACAGCTTCACCTTAATGATACACTGCTTAACTATTATCACAATATTCTCTATTGTAAAAACTGCGGACATCAGTTAAGACGCAGAGTAATTGCAAGCAGCGGTCACGAGTATATGCTGTGCACTCATAGAGAATGTCGTGGGAGGATTGTAAGCTCTGCGGTTGAAACTGTTGACGAAGCAGTAATTTCGGCTTTCCGCTATCGTATAAAGCAGCTTGATAAGCTGAAAAGAAGCGGTAAAACAGAGTTTAAAAATGAACCCGACAAAAAGTCTCCGCTGACTGCAGAGCTTGAAAAATCAAAACGTCAGCTTTCTAAGCTGTATGACCTGTTAGAGCAGGAGATTTACGATACAAATATTTTTCTTGAACGTTCAAAAATAGTCAATGAAAAAATACACGCTCTTGAAGCGGCAATAAAGGAGATTGACAGCGAACAAAAAACTCCGCAGCTTACAGCAGATGAAGCTATCAGACGGCTTGAATATGTCATTGAAAGCTTTGCGGATTCCAACCCGGAAGAAAAAAACAAACTGCTCCACACAGTTGTAAAAAAGCTGTACTACCATAAAACCAAAAGAATGAGCAGAAATAAAACGGATTCCGACCTTGTTTTGAATGCCGATTTTTTATAAGATATATGTACAACATGGATATTATAATTATATTTGATGATGACCATATTAGGGTGGGATTCCAAAGGCAGAGCCTCTGGCAGGGTGGGGGACAGCGTCCCCTTAAAAATATTTTTCTTTAATTTTTTCTACAGACTGACCGCACAACCTCTGTGCGGTATTTATTACTATAAAATGCAAATATGCTAATGGAAAATTTGAAAAAAACATTGACATTTAAGATTAAATCTGATAAAATAATAGATAGATAGTACGGTTTATTAAGCGAAAAATATATTAAAGGAGGACTTAAAAATGCTAAGATCTTTTAAAAAATCTGCGGCTTTTCTTATGGCTGCACTGATTACAGGCTCCCTTGCCTGTAATCTCTCTAAAGATGCGCAGGCGGCGGAAAATGTAGTGGTATCACCCTACAACGTGTACGAAATCAACGACGGTGTGTTTGAGGGCTGGGGAACATCTCTCTGCTGGTGGGCAAATCGTATCGGCTATTCTGATTCCCTTTCTCAGAAAGCTGCTGACCTGTTCTATGGTGATGACGGGCTGAGGCTTAATATCGCCAGATTTAACATCGGAGGAGGCGACGACCCAACACATACCCATATTACACGTACCGATTCCAATATGCCGGGGTACACCAAATACAACAACGGCAAAGTTACCTACGACTGGAGTGCTGACCAGAATCAGAGAAATGTACTTATAAAATCCATTGAGGCGGCAGGGGATGATATGATTGTTGAAATGTTCTCCAACTCTCCTCCGTACTATATGACAAACAGCGGATGCAGCAGCGGCGCAAAAGATGCAAATAAAAACAACCTTAAAGATGATTACTATGACGATTTTGCTGAATATCTTGCAGAGGTATGCTACCATTATGAAACTGAATGGGGTGTGGATGTCCAGAGCGTAACTCCCCTGAATGAACCGTACTCGGATTACTGGTCGGCATACAGCAAAAAGCAGGAGGGTTGTCACTTTGACCAAGGAGCTTCGGAATCAAACATTATCCTTGAATTGCAAAAATCCATGGATAAAAGAGGGCTCGGTGATGTCATTCTCAGCGGCAGCGATGAAACCTCTATTGATGTGCAGATTTCTTCATATAACAAATTTTCAGCCGATGCAAAAAAGGCAATAGGGCGAATTGATACCCACTCATACAGCGGAAGCAAGCGTTCAGAATTGAAAAATCTGGCTTTAAGAGATGACAAAAATCTCTGGATGAGCGAAGTTGACGGAAGTGGTACTGCGGGCACAAATGCAGGACAAATGGGCTCTGCACTGTGGCTTGCAGACAGAATTACCCTTGATATGAACGAGCTCAATTCTTCAGCATGGATTATGTGGCAGGTAATTGACAACCACATTTCCAAAAACGGATACAATGGCAACAAAGACAGCGGAATGCCGAATATAAACGGCGGATTCTGGGGTGTCGCTGTTGCTGACCATGACAAAAATGATATTATCCTTACGAAAAAATATTACGGCTTCGGACAGTATACCCGTTATATCCGTCCGGGAATGACTATGCTCAAATCCTCCCGTACAACTCTTGCTGCTTATGATAAGGAAAATCAGCAGCTTGTAATCGTTGCGTACAACACCTCTGGCAATTCAAAGGATATGTATTTCGATCTTTCTGGATTTGACAAAACAGGCGAATCAGCACAGATTATCCGCACCAGTGCAACTGAAAACTGGGCAAATGCAGGCACTGTAAAAACAAGCGGAGGAAGCCTCAGCGTGTCACTCCCTGCAAACTCTATTTCAACGTTTATTATTGACGGGGTAAGCGGCGGCAAGGCTCTGGAAAATAAAATAAATATCACAAATGATATGATAAGCGGCAGTAATGCTTGGAACAACTCTGAAAATGACTGCTATAAGGCATTCGACGGTAAAACAGCAACTTATTTTGACGGCGTTGGAAACGGCTATGTTCAGGTAGATTTAGGCTCTGTGTACGACATTTCCGCTATCGGATATGCTCCCCGAAGCGAATATGAATACCGCTGTGCCGACAGTATGTTCCAGATTTCACAGGACGGTAAAAGCTGGGATACTGTATATATCATAGCAAACAAACCAAGCGGAGGTATGCAGTATATCACAAGCGTTAACGGAACATCTGCCCGATATATACGTTATATCGTTCCGGAGGGTGCACCTGCTAACCAGTGGAACAAGGACAGTGTTTACTGCTGTAACATAGCTGAAATTGAGCTTTATGGCAAGCCGAATGCTGCGGCAGTTATGACAGAAATCAAGCCTGTAAAAACAAGCGGCAGCAATCCATGGAACAACTCAGCCAATGACCATTCAAAAGTATTTGACGGCGACGCTGACACTTATTTTGACGGAGTGGGAAATGGGTATGTTCAGGCAGATTTAGGCGGTTTATATAATATAACAGCTATTGGATATACCCCCAGAAAGGGCTATGAATACCGTTGTCCTGACAGTATGTTCCAGATTTCACAGGACGGCAAAAACTGGACAACAATTCATACAATTTCAAAACAGCCAGCCTTTGCAATGCAGTATATCAAGGAATTCAGCGGCAGTACAACTGCAAGATATGTCCGCTATATTGTTCCCGACGGTGCTCCTCAGAATATCTGGAATGACGATGATGTCTACTGCTGCAATATTGCAGAAATTAAGATATACGGCGAATCAGCAGGCGCAGCTGCTGTAATAGGCGATGTAAACAAGGACGGAAGCTTCACCATTGCTGATGCAGTAATGCTTCAGAAATGGCTGCTGAATGTGCCCGATGCAACTCTCACCGACTGGAAATCTGCTGATTTATGCGATGACGGTATCATTGACGTTTTTGATTTCTGCGAAATGCGTGAGCTTTTAGTCGCTCAATAATCTTTGTAAAGCAATACCGCATAGAAATACAGATATATTCTCTGTGCGGTATTGTCTTATCATGCCGTTAAAATAAATTACAAGTTCCGTATTATAAAATTTATAATTTTTATTTTTAAAAGTACTTGACAAATGCTTTTTGCGGTGATATAATATTCTCAAATGACAAAGACGAAGACACGAACTTTGAGAAAAATGTTTTTCAGAGAGCCGGCGGTAGGTGTGAGACGGCAGACATTAGCAGAGTTTATCCCTTCTGAGTTGAAAGGCTGAATTTTCGGGTTTCCCTAATAGTAAGCTTTTCCGTGAGGCTGCGTAAATGCATAGGGCTTATCCCTTTAAAGTGAGGGCGAGTCTGAAAGTGGTGTGCAGTAAAACTGCACGCAATTTGAGTGGTACCGCGGGTTTACAGCTCGTCTCAAAGTAATTTACTTTGGGGCGTTTTTTTATTGCCCCAGAAAATTAATCGAAAGGGGCATTTATTATGTCAAATAGCAATTTAACAGAAACAGAGCAGAGCATCCGTGAGGTTGCGCAGCGTATCCGTACTCTCCGTGAGGATATGGGAATTTCCTTTGAAACTATGGCTTCTAAAACAGGTCTTTCCGTTGATGAATACAAGAAAATGGAAAAGGGCGAAACTGATTTCAGCTTCACTTTTATCTACAAATGTGCCGCTGCTTTCGGTGTTGATATTTCTGAATTAATGGAGGGTAAAGGTCCTGAGCTTACTGAATATACCGTAACAAGAAAAGGCAAGGGCAAGCCAATTACAAGACGTGAAGGACTAAGTTACAACCGCCTTGCACATAAATTCAAGAACAAGATGATTGAGCCGTATCACGTTGTAATTCCATATTCAGAGGAGGCTCTGACAAGACCCCGTCATTTTTCAAGCCATGCAGGACAGGAAATGGATATTGTTCTCAAGGGTACTCTACGTAAAGTTATTGGAAATCACATTGAAACTCTTTATGAGGGCGACAGCATTTTCTTTGACAGCTCTATTCCCCACGATGAAATTGCTCTCGGCGGCGAAGATTGCGAAATATATGCTGTTGTTATAAAACCTAATGGCGTTGCTGAAGTTCCTGAAATGAAAAATACTGTAAAGGAATTTACCCATACAAATTTTGATAAGGCAGGCATTGTTCATCCAGTTGCAGATAAATTCGTAACCTGCGAAACAGACGAAACAGGCACACTTTCTTCTGTAAATTTCCAGAATGAGGAAAGTTTCAACTTTGCTTATGACATTGTTGACGCTATGGCTGAAAAAGCTCCTGATAAAATCGCTATGGTTCACGTTGCAGAGGACAAGAGCGAAAGATTCTTCACATTCAAGGATATAAAAGAATATTCCTGCCAGACAGCAAATTACTTCAAATCTCTTGGTATTAAAAAGGGAGATAAGGTAATGCTTGTTCTGAAAAGACATTATCAGTTCTGGTTCTCTATACTTGCGCTTCACAGACTTGGTGCAATTGTTATTCCCGCTTCAAATCAGCTTGTAAAGCACGATTTTGAATATCGTTTTGACGCTGCTGAAATCTCTGCAATTGTCTGCACATCTGACGGAAATGTAGCTGATGAAGTTGACCTTGCCGCACCGAATTGTCCTTCACTTAAAACAAGAATAATCGTAGGAAAGTCAAGAGATGGCTGGAACGACTTCAACGCAGAGCTTCCTGCATTTTCAAACGAATTCCCCAGAACAGAGGAAACAGCCTGCGGAAGTGAACCTATGCTTATGTTCTTCACATCGGGAACAACAGGCTATCCCAAAATCGCTATGCATGATTTCAAATATCCTCTTGGGCACTACACCACAGCAAGATACTGGCACAATGTTGACCCTAACGGAATTCATTTTACAATTTCCGATACAGGCTGGGGCAAGGCATTGTGGGGTAAGCTTTATGGTCAGTGGATGTGCGAAACAGCAGTTTTCGTTTACGATTTCGAGCGTTTCCACGCTGATGATATTCTCCCAATGTTCAAGAAATACAATATCACAACATTCTGCGCACCTCCTACAATGTATCGTTTCTTCATAAAGGAAGATCTGTCAAAATATGACCTTTCAAGCCTTAAATATGCCACAATTGCAGGTGAAGCTCTCAATCCGGAGGTGTTCTATCAGTTTAAGAAAGCTACGGGAATTTCTCTTATGGAGGGATTCGGTCAGACAGAAACAACACTTTCCGTTGCAAACTTTGTGGGAATGGAAGCAAAGCCGGGCAGTATGGGCAGACCAAATCCCCTTTATGATGTTCATATTCTCAACCCTGACGGAACAGAAGCAGGAGACGGCGAAACAGGTGAAATTTGTATCAGAGTTGGCGATACAAAGCCATGCGGTCTGTTTATGAGCTATTACAGAAATGAGGAAAGCACAAGAGAAGCATGGCATGACGGTTGGTATCATACAGGTGATACCGCAAGAATGGACGAGGACGGTTATTTCTGGTATGTGGGCAGAGTTGATGATCTTATCAAGTCATCAGGCTACCGTATCGGACCCTTTGAAATTGAAAGCGTAATCATGGAGCTCCCTTATGTTCTTGAATGTGCTGTTACAGGCGTTCCCGACGAAATCAGAGGTCAGGTTGTAAAGGCTACAATCGTTCTTACAAACGGAACAGAGGGTACAGATGAGCTGAAAAAGGAAATCCAGACTTATGTCAAGGAACATACTGCTCCTTATAAATATCCCAGAGTTGTTGAATTCAGAGACAGCCTTCCTAAGACAGTAGGCAGCGGAAAAATCCGCCGTTCTGAAATCAGAGCACAGGATGCACAGAAATAAAGGTGATACAATGTATTTTGATGATTTGAAAATCGGAATGACGGCAGAACCTGCTCCTGTCGTCATTGATAAAGAAAAGATGTTGGCTTTTGCCAATGAATATGACAATGTTCCTTTGCACACTGACGAGGAATACGCTAAAACCACTCCTTTCGGCAAACTTATTGCACCCGGTGTTATGTCCTTTATGGCAGTATGGGCGAAATATCTGGAAGTAGATTTCTTCGGTGAGGAACTTTTAGCAGGCAAATCCACAAAAATCGAATGGCTAAAGCCAGTTTTTGCCGAAGATGTTTTAACAGGAAAGGCAATTATCACAAATCTTGAAAAGAGAAATGCCAGAAATGGTCTTGCTGAAATTACAATCGAGGTGAAAAATCAGAACGGCGAAGTTGTGCTGACTAATGTTACCGAAGCAATTGTGAAATGCAGAGAAGAAAAATAAAGGGAGTAATTATGATATACACAAAGCTAACCTACAAAGCAATGCAAATCGCATATACGGCACATCACGGGCAGACTGACTGCAATGGTATGCCATACGTATTCCACCCATATCATTTAGCAGAGCAAATGGACGATGAGATTTCCTGCTGTGTTGCCCTGCTCCACGACGTAGCTGAGGATACGGAAGTCACTCTTGACGAACTGGCAAAGGAGTTTCCGCAGGAGGTAATCGAAGCGTTAAAGCTTCTTACCCACGAGAAAGGAACGGACTATTTTGAATATGTCCGCAGAATAAAGGGTAATCCCACTGCGAAAAAGGTTAAGTTTGCTGATTTAGCACACAATATGGACAGAAGCAGAATTGTTGACAGTTCCGTTGTCACTGCTGAAAAGCTTGCAAAATGGGATGAAAAGTATAATAAGGCACTGGAGATTTTAAAAGAAAACTGATATGAAATCAGTAAGGCAATATCTCGCAAACATTGTGGGATATTGCCTTATTTTTTAAGTCCAAAATAAAAACCTTATGTACAACAAAGATACGATAATTTTTTCTCATACTGCCACATAAATCACACCTCCCAAGGAAAAGGGCTGTCAATCCAGTCCCAGCGCTGAGTATTTTCTGATTGTTCAGGGGTAATAGGTCCGTAATTTTTTATATAATCGTTCATAGCTGTTTCACGGAGCGTCCTGTATTTCTGGAACATAGCCAGAGCACGGCGGCAGTTGGGATGAGTATCGAGATAAAGATTGAGTTCTTTTAAGGTGAAATCCAGCTGTTTGATTTTTTTCATAAGCATAGCTTTATTGTTCATCTTCTGTTACCTCCTCTTTCAAAGGGATAAACAAGATCGCTGAACAGAGTGCCGCATTCCAGCGCATCTTCGGGAGATTTGGTATCGCCCCATTTCTGGAAGGGTACATACGCCATTGCGAGGGGAGTATCTGAGGGGAAAGCAGACATATCACCGTTATAATCAGGACGAGGAAGCGTATCGGGATTCGGTCTGCGGAAACTGTTTTCACGCTCTCTGAATACGCTGTTCATCTCGTCATAGATGTTAATATTCATAAAAATTCTCCTTTCACGGATTTGCGGCATCGTTGCCGCTTTTTTATAATATTCGTGAAGGGAAAATTTTGTTAATATGAATAATAATATGTAGTTTATGAACAAAATACAGTGTTTACTATTGTGCAAAAAGTAGAATTTTATAATTATTTTTCAATAATCAATGGTTTTCCGTTGAAAAAAGCGCCGTTTCAGCCCTTTTATAGAGAGGGTTTGTGAATATGATGGGAAGGATTATTCCGCCCTCGGAAAGGAGCTGATAAAAATTACAAGTACAATTATAGTTGCATTAATATCGCTGGTGGGAACGCTTATTGGTTCACTGTGCGGTATTATTGTAAGCTCAAAGCTGACGAATTACCGCATAGAGCAGCTTGAAAAAAAGGTGGACAAACATAATAATTTCGCAGAGAAAATCCCCATTATCAATGAAAAAATGGAGGAGCTCACAAGACGGCTGGAGGTTATCGAGCGTGAAAGAGAGAATGGTAAAACTCATTGATGTAAAAAGTATTGTCACCCTGTCAATGACGCTGATTTTCGGTATACTTGCAGTAAGAGGGCAGATTTCATCGGAACAGTTTCTGACAGTATTTACAACGATAATTGCGTTTTATTTTGGCGTGCAGTACCAGAAAAACAGCATAGCAGCTGAAAATGTCTGCGGAAAATACGAGAAAAGAGAGGTATAATTTATGGCTTTGACAATTAGAAATGAGGAGCATATCAAGTACAGTGCGGGAAGAACTGTTGTGAGAGCTGAAATTGACGTTGACACTGCAGCGGAGCTTCCTGCGGTTACGGGAATCAGCGGAAAAAAGCTTCATCAGGGCTCAACAGCGCTTATTATTACGGAGGGTAAACTCGTTATACTCACAGGAAGCGGCAAATGGGTTGACTGTTCGGGTAATATTGTAAAGGAGTGAGTAAATGAATCTGCATGAAGTATTTATGGCAGCTCAGCTTTCAGAAAATATGCAGGGGAAGTTTGAACTGATTGAAAAAATCACAGTATCTGCAAGCGATGTGGCACTTATAAAACGCAATGCCGAACCTGACGGGACTCCTTACAATTTCAGAAAGGTGGTATTAGTGCTTAAAGTGCCTAAAGCATCTCAGACTGCTCCTGCAAGAATCAATATAAATTCCGACTATACCGTGGGATGGCGAGCTGATATGATATGCAAGGACAATGAAACTGTAAATTGTGTAAAAGGTGCAGTAGACAGCGGATTTCTTGAAACGAGAAGTATATATGCCAAGACAGAAACGGAAAGAGTTGCTCCTTCGGTGCGTGTAATTGACACGACACAGGCAATAGAAAAAATACATACGGTATCGGCATTTACAGACCCTTCAACGAATTATTTTCCTGTAGGAACGACATTCAGCATATATGCTGTAAGATAAAGAGGTGAATAGCATGGCAAAGGTTGATATAAACGGCGAAGTCCGTGAAATGACTCCTGAGGAACAGGCATCATATATGGGTGAAAAGGTGTGTGATGAAGATGATTAAAACTTATGATAAAAAATCACTGAAACTCAGCGACCATTTTAATCTGAGTGAAATGCGCTGTAAATGCGGAAAAAATCATAATACGCTGCTTGACACGGCTTTGATTGAAAAATTAGAGCAGCTGAGAGAAAGGCTCAACTGCTCGCAGATTGTGGTAAATTCGGGGTATCGCTGTTCGGAGCATGACCGCAGGGTAGGCGGAACAGGTGGTGGAATGCACACGAAGGGTATGGCGGCGGATATAGTCTGCTACGACAAATCGGGAAATATGATATATTCGGGAGATGTATGCTGTGCGGCGCAGGACATTGGTTTTGGAGGCATAGCCAATATTGACAAAAGTTATACGGCTGTTCACGTGGATACACGTACAGGCAGCAAATGGTATGGCGATGAAGCAGTTCCCGGCGGAACATCGTCCAGTGTGTGTACGGATTTTTATGAGTATTACGGCGTGGAAAAGGTTGAAAATAAGACAAAGACGGGTACGGTAGAAATTGACGGCGTAAAGTACAAATTTACGCTTGAAAAGCTGTAAAAAATTTAAGGGACGCTTAACAGAGCGTCCCATTAACATTTCCTTCAATAAATTTTTAAAGTGAACTCATAAAATAAACAGCTTTTCCAAGAATACGGATTGAATTAAGTTCCTCGCCGGTAAAAACAAAAGGCTCATAGCTCGGATTTTCTGGAAAAAGCACAAGTTTTCCCTTTTCGGGGTAATAGTAAACCTTTTTCAGTGTAGCCTCATCGTCAATAATAACAGCGGCTATATCGCCGTTATCAACCATGGGCATTTCACGGATAAAGACAAGATCTCCGTCGTGTATACGTGCGTTTATCATGCTGTCGCCCTTGGCACGTAGGCAGAAATCAGCGGATATATCCATATCAGCCATAACATAGCTGCTTTTGTCCTCGCTGGCAAAAATAGGCTCACCGCAGGCAATTTCCCCCAACAAGGGAAAGCGTTTCATACTGATCGGGCGGATATTATCGTATTTTTCGCACAGCTGTTCCAGAGTCATTTCCAGAGAATCATCACTGAGAAAGTAAGCTTGCGGAACGTTGAGAGCCTTTGCAAAAAGCTCCATTTTGCTGCGTGGGAGGTCATTGCAGCCCTTTTCAATTTTATTAATGGACGATCTTGTTTTGTAGCCTGTTTTTTCGGCAAGTTCATCCTGAGTCATATTCAGCTCGATTCGTCGTTTTTTTATGATAGCACCAATATCTGCCATAAAAACACTCCTTTGCTTGTTGAATTTTAAGAGCTTTTCTTTATTATAACATGCTGTTTCATATTTGTCAACAGGATTTTATAAGTTTTCAACATATATATTAAAATTCAGCAATAAGCAGATTTTGAGTGTGGAAAATTTAGGGAATTTGTGATGAATAGATAAAATATTGTGTTTCGAAATAAAATTTTAAAAATCCTGTTGACATTTCTTCAACAGTGTGATATAATATAGTTGTTGAAGAAAATTCCACAAAAATAACGGAGGTAAAAACCATGAACAGAAAAAATATTGACCGTCATCCCCACCATATTCAGAAATTCAGACTGAGTTACGTCATTCGCAACACAGGTACAGGCGCTTACCTTTGTGATGATAAACTTAACACGAGGGTATTTCCTACTATGAGAGCAGTAGAAATGGAGTACGAAAGACTTAATCTGAGCAAATATTCCTATGAAACAAAAGTAGTTGTTGTCAGCGAAAAGGTCTGTCTTGCGTCGTTTATTTAAAAAATACACCGTACCATAATGGTACGGTGTATACTATTTGTAAAAATTTATTCGGAAATTTTTCTTGCTTCGATGTAGAAACGCTTGTCGTCTGCGTGTCCCATAGAAAATGTTTTTCTGGGAAGTGCGCCGTCCTTTATAACCGTGGGGAAAAGCTGTGATTTGTCCATATCAGGGAGAATGAAAGCAATTCCACTGTGCTTTTCAGCAAGAGCCTTTACATTTTCAATACCGTGAATATAGTCGATTTTTCCGCCATTTTCCTTGATATATCCGTCAAGGTAATTCTGGAGAGAACCAACAGAAAGATTTGAAGTTGTGTTGTGGATGTAGAGTTTCTGCTCTTTGCCGCCGCAGACAACCTCAACCCACTGGTCAGCGGGAGTTTCTGAAAGTGCAAGTGCATCGGTCAAACCTGAAATGAGCTTATCGCAGTCAACATCGTATACAAGACGGTAAATAGCTTCAAATTTAAGTGCGTCGCTATGGAGATTTACAATTTCTGCAAGAGCGTAACGAGCAGGATGATTTGACATATCCTTATCGGGATTTGCTTTTTTAAGCTGCTCGTAAAACTCCTTTGCAGTTGCAAGTGAATGATTTCCGTCACCCATAGCGTAAAGCAGAACAGGTGAATCTGTAAGATTATACTTTTTGTTGAATGTACCAGCGTCGCCAAGAGCAGCAAGAGCTTCATTTATTTTGCTCTGTGCAGCTTCGTCAACGAGATAGCCGCTGATGCTTCCGCCGTTCTGCATAAGCTTTGTGTCGTAAAGCTTTGTCATGGAATCCTTATTGACAGCCTCGATAACAGTTTCGTCGGGGTCATCAATGAGAATCATAATATGAGGAAGTTCAAGAGATGCTCCCTGACGTACTTTTATACGGGGAGGAATACGCTCGATAACAGTTGCTTCTGTGGCACGAACCTCGGATGTGCTTCCTTTGGAAAAGTCGTATTCTTCAAGGTCGATAGTACCGATAAGACCTTTACGGACAATACCGTTGCTCTGTACACGCTCAACGTAAATCATAGCATCCTTATACTCAGTGAAAAGGTTGCTGTCAAGGCACTTGTCCATTGCTTCGTGAATAGCGTCAATACGCTGTTCTACGTCATTTTCTTCCAGATAAAGCTCAGGAAGAATGAGGTCGAGGGCAGAAGGTGCGCCATTTGTTTCAGCCTTTACCCTGTCCCAGTATTCAGGCTCACTGGTGTATTGGTCGCAGGCGATAACCGCCCATTTTTCCATATCCACAGAGGAATTTGGAACGAGGATATTGCCGTTGTGAAATGCAGTCTGTTTCATATATATTTACTCCTTGTATAAAATTAAAGCTTGGTTAAGACGGGAAACAGGAAGTCCCACTACGTTGAAATAATCGCCGTTGATTTTTTCAATAAGCAGTGAAGCTTTTCCCTGTATACCGTAGCCTCCTGCCTTGTCGTAGGGTTCGTCCGTTGAGATATATTCCTCTATTTCTTTGGCGGAAAGCTGACGGAAAGTTACTTCGGTTATCTCAGTGAAGGAAGTTTTTCTGTTCTTTGCGATAATGCAGCAGCCTGTTGCTACCTGATGAGTTCGTCCCGAAAGCATATTCATAAAACGCCGACATTCCTCTTTATTTTTTGGCTTACCAAGAATTTCGCCGCCGCATATAACCGTTGTGTCACAGCCGATAACAATGCTGTCGGGGAATTTCTCCGCAGCGGCTGAAGCTTTTATTTCAGCGAGATACTCCGAAGCAGTCAGAGGGTTTATATTGTCGGGGAGAGTTTCATCGGCGTCAATGGAAACGGCTGTGAAATCGGGAGTAATTATTCCCATAAGTTCACGCCGTCTTGGAGAAGCCGAAGCAAGAATAATATCCATAGCATACTCCTTAAAAGTTATTGCATATTAATTTTACCATATTTAAATACGGCTGTCAAGAAAAAAATAAAAAGCAGTACCGCTTTTATACGGTACTGCATGACAGGTATTATTTCGATTTTTCAATAATGTTCTTTCTCATAAGAATGAAATCGTATACGTCAATTTTGCCGTCCTCGTAAAGGTCAGCCGCTTTGCAATCTGAGAGAATTGCTGTTTTTCTGCCCATAATTGATCTCTGTACTGTAACCATATCCGCAATTGTGAATTCACCGTCGCCGTTTGCATCGCCGGCTACTGATGTATAATCAGAAATTGCAGAAACCTTCTTTATATTGCCAAATTGGGCAGGATAAGTTTCAAGTATGCCGCCGGAATATGTCACTTCAAGTTTCATACCTACTGTCGGCTGAATATTACTGTCAAGGTATTTTACAGATAAAGTCATTAAATCTCCGGAATTTCCGGATTGTCTTACAAACAAAGTATCACCGTCGATTTCTGTGATTTCAACTGTCATTACGGCATTTTCTTCGATATTATGCTCTGAAAGCGGAATTACCATATAATCGTTATATAAAGCAAATGTATATACATCGCCTACCTCGCAATCAAGGGGATCAACTTCAAGATTAGAGGCGAGTACGCTCAGACCATAATAATACTCTTTATCATTGTCATCCTTATAACGTATGCTCCAGTGCGATGAACCGTCGTAAGTTGTGCTTGTAACAGTCAGATTCTTTTTCTCCATTATATCAGTACATTTGCCGTAGCTGTTCAATACTGCATCTTCGTCAATTGTATAGTGGTACGCATGAGCATATACCGGATTATCAGCGGCAGGGTAAACCTTTGTCAGATTTATTTCACCGTCAGCAACGAAAATATCGCCATAGGCAATATCTGTCGGAGCATTCTCCCATATCACCTTGTCGGCAGTATAACTGCCGTCAGATTTTTGATGCAGATAACGGAACTGCGGAAGTCCGTCGCCGTAAGTTCCGACATACACAAAGAATTCTTTTAGTGTTGTGTTTTCTTCAACAACTGAGGTAGTTGTAAGTGTTGGGTAAGGGCAGAATATAGCTGTAGTTGTAGTACAAATTGGTTCAGAAACTATAACTTCTATTGATAATGTTTTTCCATTTGGTAAATTTGCTGTGAGAGTTGTTTCGCCTGTTGAAATTCCCTTGATATTGACAATTGTACCCTGTATCTGTGTTATTTCGGCAACTGTTTCATCTTCAATCTGAAATTCAATCGGGGATTCTCCTATTTCGTAAAATCTGTCTAAGGTGTAGCCTACCAATTCTGTTCCTGCATAAGCACCAACTTCGGTAGAAAAAACTCCTGAAAGTGTGGCGAAATATATTTCGTCAGAAATATTTTCTGTACTTTCAATAACAGGTGAAGTTGTTTCTACGGCTGTGGCGGTGAAAGTGCATATTCCTGCATTTATAAAAAGAACTGCACTTGTCAAGGCGGCAATGCTTCTGAATTTTCTTTTTAACATAAATCTCACCCTTTCGGTATATTTTCGGGAAATCCCTCCCTATCTTTATTATACAGAAAGTTTTAGTATAAGTCAAGAGATTTCCGATATTGTGTGATATGTTATTGATATATATATATAGATTATATATACTGTTGGAAATTTTCTTTTAAATAATGAATTTTAACAAAATCTCCCGCATATACTGAATTGCAGTAACAATTGGAGGTGCATTATGGATATTAAGGACATTGAAGCCTATAAAAAAGAAATGATGAAGCTTTACAGCAAAGGAAAAACGGAACAGGAGGAGAAAACTCCCGAAATCCCTGAAAATAATACAGAAAATGAAAATACAACGCTCAAAGAGGAGCAGGAGGATGCAGAAAATGAGCCTACAGAAGAATATGACGAAACGGACTATGCAGATGCAG
Organism: Ruminococcus sp.; assembly: GCA_017517145.1. Classification (GTDB taxonomy): domain Bacteria; phylum Bacillota; class Clostridia; order Oscillospirales; family Ruminococcaceae; genus Ruminococcus. The sequence continues at coordinate 18,035 of JAFXAJ010000033.1, read as the reverse complement.
AGCATGACACAAGCTACTACCCATACACACAAGATGACGAGGATGCCGAACTGGAAAGAATCATCAATTATGCCGATTTGCCCGATATTGAGCAGCTCGAACAGCCTGAACAGCTTACGGAGACAGAACTGGGCGATTCAACTGGCTTTATACTCGTTAACGTGCGGACAGGAAACGAATCAACGCCCATAGTCGGCGCATCTGTAGTTGTAACTGCTCTGGAGAATGGAAAACGTCTGCTGGCAGCGGCAGGAATTACCGACATCAGCGGCACTGTTACAGGAATTGAAGTTCCTGCCCCTGATAAGATATATTCCCAGACTCCATATACTGATGTGCGCCCCTACAGTCTCTTTGATATAAATGTGAAAGCACGTGGATTTTTCAATGCCAGAAGTATTGATGTGCCTGTTTTTTCGGGGATAACTTCGGTTCAGAATTTCAATATGATTCCTCTCCCGATAGGCTCGGACAGCAATGAAGAAACCATGACATATTTCAATGGCTGAGGAGGATTTTTATGCTTACAGGAACACCTTATATACCCAGTACCATAACGGTTCATCTTGGTTCGCCTGATTCACCTGCACCAAATGTCACAGTGGATTTTCCGTCATATATAAAGAATGTAGCGTCAAGTGAGATTTTTCCTACATGGAGCGACAGTGCGCTGAGAGCAAATATTTACGCCATTGTAAGCTTTGCCCTTAACCGTATCTACACTGAATGGTACAGGTCAAGAGGCTATGACTTTGATATTACTTCAAGCACTCAGTACGACCAGAAATTCATTAATAACAGGGAGTATTTCAGCAATATCGGTTATATTGTAGATGAGCTGTTTGATGATTACGTTCAGCGGCAGGGAGCAATTGAGCCTATGTTCACAGCTTTCTGCAACGGTACAACATCAACCTGCGACGGTTTGTCACAGTGGGGAACTGTTGACCTTGCAAATAACGGATTTACGCCTTATGAGATATTGCAGTATTACTATGGAGATGATATAAATATCGTGAAAGATGCCCCTGTTCAGTCGGCAATGCCCTCATATCCGGGAATACCTCTGAGCATCGGTTCAGCAAGCAATGATGTGAAATCCCTGCAGGTTTTTCTCAACAGAATTTCACGTAATTACCCTGCAATTCCTAAGATTCCGCAGGCAGACGGCATATTCGGCGCAGCTACAGAGTCGGCTGTCAGAGTATTTCAGTCGGTATTTGACCTTGATGTAACAGGAATTGTTGACAAAGCCACATGGTACAGGATTTTGTACATCTATACAAGCGTAAAGCGCCTTGCAGAGCTTGATTCCGAGGGAGTCCGCTGGGAGGAGGTTGCACCCCAGTTTGACGAAAATGTAACCATAGGTTCAGAAGGAAATGTTGTACGTAATCTGCAATATTATCTCACCGTTATTGGCGCATATTATGCAGCGGTTCAGCCGGTGGAAATCACAGGCTATTTCGGGGAAGAAACTGAGGAATCCCTGAAATCTTTCCAGCGTGTATTCGGGATTCCCCAGACGGGACGGCTTGACAGGGCAACGAAAAACGACTTATACCGTGCATACAGGGGAATTGTTGAAGCAGTCCGTCCTGAGTATGTGTCTGTTGTGCTTTATCCCGGAACAGTTCTCCGTGAGGGAGTAAGAAATGACTATGTGCGTATTCTTCAGGAATATCTGACGTACATAAATCAGACATACCCGAATATACCTGCGGTAAGCAATACAGGCTATTTCGGAAATCTTACAAAACAGTCGGTAACAGCTTTTCAGCAGCAGTTCGGCATAAATCCCACAGGAGTTGTAGGCGGAGTCACATGGGATGCCATAGCAGGCGTTTATTCAGACCTGCGTTTCGGCTTTGATAAAAGACCATATCAGAATCCCGGATATATAATTGGAGGTTGATTATGCCATACACAGATGAACAGAAAAAATCGCATATAACAGAGCTTCAGAGGTATCTCCACGGAATAGAAATTAGCAGGGGAGATATACCCTCGGTAATTCCTGACGGCATATACGGCAGCGAAACTGCCGAAGCTGTCCGCCGTTTTCAGAAAGAAAACAAACTTCCCGAAACAGGAAAAACTGACGCAGATACATGGGACGGAATAGTTAAGGAATATCTGCGGTTGATGGGTGCAGAACCAAGAAAGCTGCCTGTTTTCCCTTCTGCGGATTATATATGCCGTGTCGGATGTAATGGAGTGACGGTTAGGCTGATACAGTCACTTCTGCTGGAATTAAGCAGAAAATATGATAATCTTGAAACGGTGACGGTTAACGGAGAGTATAATGATGAAACAGCCGCCGCTGTTATGAAATTGCAGAAGATATGCGGACTTGAAGCCAACGGCGCAGTTGATGTAAAAACATGGAATCTTATTGTGGTGTGCAGTGAAGATTTTAATTAAATATTATAAAAATATTCCGCAGCTATTGCAATTCCACTTAAAAAATGATATAATAATATGGCAGATTTCGGAAAAACCGAATATGCCGTATGTCCCAATAGCTCAGTAGGATAGAGCGACTGCCTCCTAAGCAGTAGGTCGGGGGTTCGACTCCCTTTTGGGACGCTTATTTCTCCCTGTTGAAGGACAGGGAGATTATTTTAAAAAATAGTTAGAAAATACTAACATTAAAATCGTTTAATGCCTTGACCTTTTTGTCGAAATGGTGTAAAATATAATATGGTAAATTTAATCCCATCAGGGAATTTATGGAGGTATAAAACAATGGCAAAGAATTTTATTGTTGAAACATCAGCAAGACACATCCATGTAACACAGGAGCACCTTGAAATCCTTTTCGGCAAGGGACATGAGCTTACAAAGAAGAAGGACCTTTCACAGCCCGGTCAGTTTGCTTGTGAGGAGAGAGTTACTATCGTAGGACCTAAGAAGGAGCTTGCAGGCGTTTCAATCCTCGGACCTGTTCGCCCTGAGACACAGGTTGAGCTTTCTGCTACAGACGCACGTTCTATCGGTATAGCTGCTCCTATCAGAGAGTCTGCTGACATTGCCGGTTCAGGTGCTTGTAAGGTTGTAGGTCCCTGCGGTGAAGTTGAAATCAGCGAAGGCGTTATTGTGGCTAAGCGTCATATCCACCTTACACCCGCTGATGCTGAGGAGCTCGGCGTAACAGATAAGCAGATTGTATGGGTTAAGGTAAGCACACCTGAGAGAAGCGCAATTCTCGGTGATGTAGTATGCCGTGTATCACCCAGCTACGCAAGAGCAATGCACATTGATACAGACGAATCCAATGCAATCGGTGCAGGCCGTGAGCTTTACGGTGAAATTGCTGTAATTGACTAATAAATACATAAAGATATTTTTAGGGGACGCTCTACAAGAGAGAGCGTCCCCTAAAAAAATATCTTGTTGTAATTTTTTCGACAGACTGAGGCACCCTTTCGGGTGCCTTTGTTTATTCGCTGTAATTTTCACGCAAGAATTTGATTTCCCTTGCGTAACCCTCAATATCGTTGGGCGTTTCAAGTATAAATGGCAGATTTTTAAGCTGCGGATGATTTATAACACGTATAAGAGCGTCTGCACCTATCTGTCCTTCGCCGATTTTTGCGTGTCTGTCCTTATGGCAGCCAAGAGGGTTCAAGCTGTCGTTAAGGTGAATCGCTTTAAGGCGTTCAAGTCCGATTATACGGTCAAATTCTTCCAGAACACCGTCAAGATTATTCACAATATCATAGCCGCCGTCCCAGACATGGCAGGTATCAAGACATACACCAAGCTTTTCCTGTAATTCTACACCGTCAATTATGGCACGAAGTTCCTCGAAGGAACGTCCCATTTCAGAGCCTTTTCCAGCCATAGTTTCAAGAAGGACTGTAGTAGTCTGGTGTTCTGTAAGGCACGTGTTAAGCTGTTCACGGATAAGCTCTGTCCCCACATCAACGCCCTGTTTTACATGAGAACCGGGGTGGAAATTGTAGTAGTTGTTGGGAGCAGCTTCCATGCGGAGCAGGTCGTCAGTCATCGCTTCTCTTGCAAAGCGGCGGATATTTTCATCAGCAGCACAGGCATTCATGGTATAGGGAGCATGAGCCACAAGCTTGCCGAATTTATTATTTTCGAGAATCTGACGGAGAGCTGCCGCATCAGCTTCATCAATAGTCTTTGCAGAACCTCCACGGGGATTTCGTGTGAAGAAGGCAAATGTATTTGCGTCAATATCAAGAGCCTGTCTGCCCATAGCTTCATAGCCCTTGGAGTAGGAAAGGTGACAACCGATGTAAAGCATAGCAGTACCTTATTCGATAGTAACCTTTTTCATAATCTGGGGAGCAAGAGGGCAGTCGGCATAATTTGTAGCCTGAGCTGCGATTTCATCAACCACATCCATACCCTCTACAACCTTACCGAAAGCGGCATACTGACCGTCAAGATAGGGAGCGTCCTGATGCATGATAAAGAACTGTGAGCCTGCGGAATCGGGGTTCTGTGCACGAGCCATAGAGAGAACTCCTCTTGTGTGGTTGAGGGGATTATTTATGCCGTTTGCAGCAAATTCGCCCTTAATGTGCCAGCCGGGACCGCCTGTACCTGTACCGTTGGGGCATCCGCCCTGAATCATAAATCCTGAGATAACACGGTGGAAAGTAAGTCCGTCGTAGAAACCTTCCTTAACAAGTCTTTCAAAATTGCTGCAGGATATAGGAGCAATATCGGGGTAAAGCTCAAGTTTAATCTTCTTTCCGTTTTCCATTTCAATTACTATCATTTTATAAAACCTCCATATTTATTATCCGATTTCAATATAGAAATCAGGGGGAACTGTTGCCTGTTCGTTTCCATCGTCGTCATATTTTTTGTGGTCATTGCCGCCGAATCCGGGCGGTACGGTGAATTTCTGAGTAATCGCTTCGGTCGGTACATTTTCGTCGGAAGCTTCTGTTTCCTCTGTTGTTTCGATATTTTCGGTAGTTTCAATAATATTTCCGTCCTCATCTGTGGGAACTTCAATATTTTCTCCGTTTTCTCCGGAGATTTCTCCACCAAAAACTTCGGCGGGAACTTCTGTCGGCGGCGGTTCAGTAGCTCTTATAGGTCTGCCGAACTCATCATATTGTACCTTTGGTTCATTGTATATTTCGTTTTCTATAAAACCCAGGTCAGGAGTAATGACTTCAAAACTTTCAGTTGGAGCAGCAGTTGCCGATGTGGATTTTGCAGGTTTTTTATCGGTATTCGTACAGCTTTTCCCTGTCATAAGAACCAGCATTAAGGCAATAACTCCGCAGCCCAGAGCAATAATTTTATCTTTATACATAATGTATCACCGCCTTTCGTCTACTATTATATATTATTTTACAATATTTGTCAAGTCATTATTAATGGTACATTTGAAAAGAAATTATCCTATTTTTACAGCTTTGACTTCATAAAGACTCAGTCTCAGATTATCAACGCCTCCGAGAGAGAATACCATTTCCGCATCAGCAGCGGCAGCAGGAGAAATAAATTCCTTTTCATAAGCAAATTTTGAGCCCGTGCCTGTTATTGTATCTTCAAGGAGAATTTCGCCGGTTGACTTGCTGCGGATAACAAAGGGAATTTCCACGCCGTCACTTGTTTCAAGTTTGAAAGTGAGGTTGTATTTTCCGTCCTTTTTAATGTCAATTCCGCTTACAAAAGCCTGAATTGATTCCTTTGAAGTACCGCCTCTTACAGTGGTGACATGGTATGAACGATCCCAGTCGGAGAAATAAGCGGACATATTTGCATCGTCCTTGTATTCGGAACTGAAAACAGCTTCGGAAGCAACATCAATGCCTATCTGGTCGGATTCCATACCAAGAGCCTGACAGATTTTGTCAGCGAGGACATAAGCACTGTTCTGCTGGGTTTTCTCGGAGGGATGCCAGTCAGAGCCCATGCCGTCAGCCTGAGTATGTGTAGCCGACTGATAGGACATGATTCTGTCGTATCCCGAAGATTTCTTAAAGCTTTCGACAGCCATTTCGATATAAGGATACATTTCAGTGCATCCCATAGTACCAACGGTGCATATTATATAAGCGTCGGGGTTGACTTCATGGATATGTGTGAGGAATTCAGTGTACTTTTCGGCATATTCCACACCTCTTGTTTCGTAGTCCTTTGAAGCGTAGGTATTATCGTTTGTGCCGAGATTTATAACTACAACGTCATTTTCATGGGAAGCAAAATCCCACGGAACTTTGTAGCTGCCGTATTTTCCCACATAGTCGTAATAATCGGGAACAAGGCTGTCTGTAACAGCGTCACCGCTTGAACTGTAGCCGGAGACGATACCGTGACCGCTGTAGCATACGGCGCTGTAGTCAGCGTCAAGCTGTTTTGCGGTGAGATAAGCGTAGGATTTCATGAAATTTTCTGTAGAAGTCATAAAGCCTTCGTACTGGTCTTTTCCTTCAACGCCGTAAGCGCAGGTAATGGAATCGCCTATAAACTCAATTGAAAGGTCTTTTTTGGCAGTGGGAACAGCAGGAACGGCAGCGTCAGAATCAACTTTAAGCTTGCTTACGCCCACAGCTCCGTTATTTGCTTCGGAAAGATGAATAACCTTTACCACAGCAGTTCTGGGGGAAGTGCCCTCAAAGAGCTGTACTGTTTTTTCTTTTACGCTGAGAAGTTCATCGAGGATAATTTCTCCGTCAACAATAACAGCGTATCTGGGGCGGTATTTTTCATCGCTTTCTGTATTTCCGTCGCCGTTTATAGTAATTTCGGCAGATTTTGCATTTACAGCAAATTCAACGGCAGAACCGCTCTGAACGAGCCATGCCACATTATTTTCATCGTAAATATTTCTTCCTATGTATTTGACATTTTTTTCTGTAATGTTAATAATCTGTTCGGCAAATTCTCCTGTTGACTTAAATGATTCACGCATAGTAATAAGGTCATACACATCAATGACATTATCCCCTGTAAGGTCTTGACCTTCTGTGAAGTCAGATTCGCCCAGAAGTGCGCTTCCAAGCTTTTTTAAGTCATCAGCTGTATAATTTGCGGCTGCCCAGACAGCAGTGCCTGATACTGCGAGGGCGGAAATAAAGGATACTGCCGAGGTGACAAATTTTTTCTTTTTCATTTTAAACTCCTCCGTTTTTCATGTTTTCCGTGGGAATCGGACTGCCTAAAGACCTAATCCCATAACTACATTCATTATACATCATTTTTCTTTTGATTTCAATAGTTTTTTCAGCTTAAATATATTAAATTTTGCATAAAAATCTTAGATTGACTAAAGCTGTGAAATCTGTTATAATAGGTATGTATAAGTTAATGAAAGGAAAGATAGGGCTATGGAAGAAAATATACAGGAAACTACCGCAGTACAGGTGCAGGAAGTCATACAGGAGCACGTTGAAAAAGCGTCAGGTTTTTTTAATGATGTGACGGAATATTTCAAAAATATGCTGCCGCTGCTTATAATTGCGGTAATAGTGCTTGTAATCGGCATAATTCTATCACGTATCATAAGCCGTATTATCTCAAAGGCAATGAAACGTTCAAATATGGACAATGCTGCAAGAAGCTTTATTGTTTCTGTTATACGCATAGTCCTTTATGGAATTGTAGTGATAATGGCGCTGTCAGTGCTGAATGTGCCCATGTCCTCGGTTATAACCATACTCGGTGCGGCAGGACTTGCAGCCAGCCTTGCCTTGCAGAATTGTCTTACGAATCTCTGCGGAGGATTTATAATTCTCTTTTCAAAGCCGTTTTCCGCAGGTGATACTGTTGAGCTTGACGGTACAGTGGGTGTTGTTGAGGCAATAGGTGTACTTTACACTAAGCTTAGCACTTTTGACGGCAAGACAATACTCATTCCAAACGGAAACGTAACCTCTGCAAGGCTTATAAATTACACGGAAACTCCCACAAGGCGTGTAGATATGACATTTGATATTGACTACAACGCTGATTATCACGTGGCACGTTCTCTTGTAATGACAGCAGTTGCGGAGGAAGAACTTATACTCAGTGAACCTGCCCCTGTGGTGAGAATGGGTGCCCACAAGGAAAGCGCAATATCTCTTGATGTGCGTGTGTGGGTAAAGAATGACGATTACAGCGAAGTACGCTACCGTCTTAATGAAACTGTAAAGCAGATTTTTGATAGAACTGGTATAGATATTCCCTATAATCAGCTTGATATACACATTGTGGAGGATGAAAATGGCGGAAAGTAAACCGAATAAAACTCGCCGTAAAGCAGAAAATTCACCGAAGATAAAAGGAAAAAAATTTCTGATACCGGCAGTCATTCTCTTTGTTTGGTGGATTAACAACTATACACTGAAAACAGTTTCGGAGGAAATAAAATCCCCTAAGATAAGCAATCCCGTCAATATTACGGTACTCAGCGATTACCATATTCATAATTTCAGCGTTCCAAGAAAGACTGTACTTGATTCTATCGGCAAAACTTCTCCTGATGCTGTTATGGTGCTGGGGGATATGCACAGCAGAAACAGCACTGAATCTCAAGTAAATATGGCTGTTGATTTTATGGCGGATATTGCAGCGGAATATGACGTTTATTTTGTTCCGGGTGAGCATGATAATTCCGCAGAATATCTCAGTTCCCTTGAAGAAAAAGGAGTGAATGTTCTCTGCTACGGCGAAAAAAATGTTGTTATAAACGGCAATAATATTCGCATTATAGGCATAGACAACGTTCACTATACGTCTACTTTTGACCTGAGAAAAGAATATACTCTGTATGAGGACAGCTATAATATTCTCCTTGCACATCTCCCGAATTTTGAGAAATTTGCAGCTTTCGGCGCAGACCTTACTCTTTGTGCCGATACTCACGGGGGAATGTTCAGACTGCCGTTCATAGGACCTGTGTATGACACGCAGAACAGAATAAAACTTCCCACATTGAGAGAAAACAGCCTTCCGCTGTACGACAAGGGCTGGTATGACTATGACGGGGGAAGTATGTTTATTACGTCGGGTATAGGAGATTCTCCTGCCCCTGTACGTTTTATGAATCGTCCGGAAATAGTATCTATTGAGGTCACCTCTAAAAACCTCCCTCACGACTGAATTTCTATGACAAACATTATTTGCTGCGTTGTAAAGCCTTGCAATACATCATGTATTACTGCGGTTTGTCGCCTTGCAACTAATGCTTGTCATGTGCGAAATTCTGCTCGTGTTACGGCTTTTAGAGATGCCCTTGAGATATATCCGCAGGAGGAAAAACAATGAAAACAGATATAGCTGTAATCGGCGGCGGAGCTTCTGGAATTACTGCCGCTATTGCCGCAAAAGAAGCCAATCGCAGGGCAGATGTGACAATAATTGAAAAGCTGCCCCGAACAGGCAAGAAAATTATAGCGTCGGGAAACGGAAAATGCAACCTCAGCAATAAAAAAATTTCTGAATATAACTATCACGGCTCTGTCAGAGCTGTGGATATAATCGGAAATATGCCTGATTATACGTCTTTTTTTACGGATTATCTCGGTGTGCTGTGCGTCAGCGGCAGCGAGGGCAGAGAGGGCGGAATTTATCCCCGCAGCAATAGTTCCAATACCATTGTAAACGCTATGCGTATGAAGCTTGATGAACTTGGAATCAAGGAGATATGCGGCTGTGAGATCACAGGAATAATCCCTGAAAATAACGGATATACGCTGATTTGCGGTGATGAGAATATCCACTGCAAAAGAGTGATAATAGCCGCAGGAGGTTATGCCGCACCATCTTTCGGAACAGACGGCGGAATCATGCGTCTGCTTAAAAATATGGGATATAAAACTTCAAAAATATGTCCTGCTGTCGCTCCTCTGAGGGTGAATCCCGATAAACTCAAGGGGTTGAAAGGCGTCCGTGTCAAAGGTGAGATTTCCGCTGTCAGCGGCGGCAGAATACTCCGCACCGAAAGGGGAGAAATGCAGTTCAATGAAAATAACATTTCGGGAATCTGCGTTTTCAATCTCGCTTATCTTTTTGCGGAATATGAGGGAAAACTGAGCCTTAAAGCTGATTTTCTCCCTGATATGTCATGGGACGAACTGAAAAATTATCTTGAAAATATCAGAAAAAGCCGTGGGAATCTTCCTCTTGAAGAGCTTCTGACGGGAATATTTGTAAAAAATCTTGCGGTGTACATAGTTAAAAATTCTATAGAAAATCCTCTGACCGATAGAATATCAACCCTGAGCAACAGCGGCATACAATCCGTTTTAAACCGTATAAAATCTCTTGAATTTGAGGTCTGCGGCTGTTCTCCGTGGCAGAATTCCCAGTCAACTATGGGCGGAATTCACGCTTCCTGTGTTGACGGCAATCTGCAATCACGGCTTCATAAAGGAATCTACCTGTGCGGTGAGATTCTTGATACAGCAGGTGACTGCGGCGGCTATAATCTGCAATGGGCGTGGTCGTCGGGTATGCTTGCAGGCGGAAGCTGCGGAAAATCCTTGAAAGGAGCAGGAAAATGATTCGTGTCAGCAACATAAAAGTGCCCCTTGGCTTTGATTTCGGCAATCTCAGGGGATTGTGTACGGGACAGTTGAAAGTTCCCGAAAAATCGCTGATTTCCGTGAAGCTGTCGAAAAAATCCGTAGACGCAAGACGAAAAAGCGATGTTCATTTTATAATCTCCATTGACATTGAAGCAAAAGATGAAAAAAGGCTTCTGAAACAGCTTAAAAATGCCGTTTCTGTTGAGGAATATGTCTATAAAGTGCCGCAGGTCAAAGCGGGAAAAACTCCCGTAGTGGTGGGATTCGGCCCTGCCGGAATGTTTGCAGCCCTTGTACTTGCTATGGCAGGCGCTAAGCCGATTGTTCTGGAACGTGGACAGGATGTTGACAGCCGTGTGAAAGCAGTTGAGGAATTTCAGAATGGCGGCAGTCTTAATCCGGAATCAAATGTTCAGTTCGGAGAAGGCGGAGCAGGTACATTTTCTGACGGCAAGCTGACAACAGGCATAAAGGACAAGCGTATTTCCGTAATTCTCCGCTGGTTTGTGGAATTTGGTGCGCCTGAGGAGATACTTTATCTCGCTAAACCGCATATAGGTACGGACAAGCTCCGTGATACAGTGAAAAATCTGCGAAAACGTGTTATCGAGCTTGGCGGAGATGTCCGTTTTGGTGCGAAATTTGATGGATATACTACGGAAAACGGCTGTATTTCATCGGTTTCGTATACTGACAGCAACGGCAGTCATACCATTGAAACGGATAATCTTATTCTTGCTACAGGTCATAGTGCAAGGGATGTATTTGAAATGCTATACAACCAAAATGTCGATATGTCGCAGAAAAGTTTTGCAGTGGGAGTGCGTATCGAGCATTTGCGTAAGGATATTGATAAGGCGATGTACGGTGAGTTTGCAGGTAATCCTGCGCTGAAAGCTGCGGATTACAAGCTTGCGGTTCATCTTCCTGACGGACGGTCGCTGTACACGTTCTGTATGTGTCCGGGAGGGGAGGTAGTTGCGGCATCCTCCGAAACAGGACGGCTTGCAGTCAACGGCATGAGCTGTTTTGCCCGTGACGGCGAAAATTCCAACAGTGCGCTTCTGGTGAATGTGACACCGCAGGATTTCGGCAGTAAACATCCTCTTGCAGGAATGTATTTTCAGCGTGAAATAGAGGAAAAAGCCTTCATAGCAGGCGGTTCGGATTATTCTGCACCGGTTATACTTGTGGGAGATTTTCTTGAAAATCAGCTGTCGGAAGATTTCGGCAGAGTCAAGCCGAGTTATCGCCCGAATGTGAAATTTGCCATGCCGCAGGAGTATCTTCCCGATTTTGTATGCCGTTCCCTTAAAGACGGAATTGTGGAAATGGGACGAAAAATCAAGGGTTTTGACGATAAGGACGCAATTCTCACAGGTGTGGAAAGCAGAAGCAGTTCCCCTGTGCGTATAAACAGGGATGAAAAACTGCAATCCCTGTCTGTCGGCGGATTTTTTCCATGCGGTGAGGGTGCAGGATATGCAGGAGGAATCATTTCTGCGGCGGTTGACGGTATGAAATGCGCAGAAGCGGTCATAGAAGCGCTGATTAAGGAGAATGATAATGAATTTAACTAATATAAGCACGGTGAAGGATATTCTGAGCCGTCACGGTTTTAATTTTTCAAAGGGACTTGGACAGAATTTCCTTATAAATCCTGATGTATGTCCTAAAATAGCGGAAATGGGCAATGCCCGTGAGGGATATGGAGTTCTCGAAATTGGTACGGGTATCGGTGTTCTGACGAAGGAGCTTGCTCTGCGTGCGGAAAAAGTGTCCGCTGTTGAAATCGACACACGGCTTATGCCTGTTCTTGAGGAGACGCTGAAAGATTTTGACAACATTAAAATATACAACGAAGATGTTATGAAAGCCGATTTGCATAAGATTATTTCTGAGGATTTTGCAGGTCTGAGAACGGCAGTATGCGCCAATCTGCCCTATTATATAACATCTCCTGTAATTATGCTGCTGCTGGAAAGTAATCTGCCTATTGATTCGATAACGGTAATGGTGCAGAAAGAGGCTGCACAGCGGCTTTGTGCCAAAGTTGGAAGCCGTGAATCGGGAGCAATAACAGTAGGGGTTAACTATTACGGTACAGTAAAACAGCTTTTCGGGGTTTCACGCGGCAGCTTCATGCCGTCGCCTAATGTGGATTCCGCCGTAATTCGTATTGACCTTGACAAGGAGCGCAGACTTTCAGGAGATGAAGAAAAATTCTTTTTCCGCATGGTCAAGGCAGGTTTTTCACAGCGCAGGAAAACCTTTGCAAATTCTCTTTCATCAATGCTTGGAATTGCCAAAGATGACGTATATTCTGCACTTTCTGACCTTGGAATATCCCAGTCAGTACGTGTGGAAGCTCTTACAATGGATGAGCTGACAGCCGTTGCGAGAAAGCTTATGTAGGGAACCTCTAAAAACCTCCCTCATGGCGAACTTCCTATAACAAATACCATTTGCTGCATTGTCAAACCTTGCAATACATCAAGTATTACTGCGGTTTGCCGCCTTGCAACTGATATTTGTCATATACGGAATTTCGCTCGTGTTCCGGTTTTTAGAGAACCCCTGTAATAGAATTTTCAGCAAAATTATTGACAAAATTTTCAAAAAATGATATAATAACAGTTGAGCAGACTATGCAGCAGCGGAAACGTTAAAGTTTACGAGGAAAGTCCGGGCATCACAGAGCAGGATAGCTGCTAACAGCAGCCGAGGGCGACCTTAGGGCAAGTGCAACAGAGATATACCGCCGCTTTTGCGGTAAGGGTGGAAAGGCGAGGTAAGAGCTCACCGGAGCGCAGGAGACTGCGCTGCCATGTAAACCCTATCCGATGCAACGTCTATTGGTGCTTTGTATCTCAACGCCGGCTCGGCGGATACAAAGTAATGACGGCTTCAGCTTATGGGCGACTATAAGCGTAGATAAATTGCTGCACACGACAGAACCCGGCTTATCGGTCTGGTCACATTGGAGAGCTAACAGCTCTCCTTTTTTGTGTGGTATAATGTTTTAAGTATTAGTTAATTATTGTTTAATTAATACAAATAATATGAAAGTGCGTTTAAGCAATATTGCTTTTATATATTTAAAAAGTATCGGTTCATTTGTGAATAATCACGAATTTGATGCGTGTTGCTTTTTTCTCTTTACAAATTGCTTAAATTGTGATATGATAAACTTAGAGTAATTTCTTTAGAAGTTTTGTAAAAAATATGAAAAATATTTGGAAACCCCTTTACTTTTTCACACTAATGTGGTAAAATATATAGTAGAAAGTTTTGCTTTATGCAGATTGGAGTTACTATATATGAATGAAAAAATAAAATCCGAAAACATGGATAAGCTTTTTGAAGCAATACTCACACTTGAAAGTGTTGACGAGTGCTATAAATTCTTCGTTGACCTCTGCACAACAATTGAGCTGAAATCCTTTGCTCAGCGTTTCCATGTTGCAAGACTTCTTGACGAGCATCGTGTGTATAACAGCATCGTCTCGGAAACCGGCGCAAGTACAGCTACTATCAGCCGTGTTAACCGTTCGCTTCAGGACGGAAATGATGGCTACAATATTGTTTTCACAAAGTTAAAGGAAAAAGGACTCCTCTGATTCCGGTTTTCCAATTTTTGTTTTCATATTATGTTATCTGTTGATAAGTCCTATGGACTTTCATAAATAATCGGGTTTTTCCCTCACCCGGAAAGGAAATTGATATGAAAAAGTCAAAGTTTTTAAAAAAGACGGCTGCTGTTATTTCAGCTGCAACCGTCCTTCTTTCAGGAAGTGCAGTGACTTCAAATGCCGCTGTAATTACTCCTGATGAACCGAATAACTACTACAACTATGCCGAAGCTCTCCAGCTTGCACTCTGTTTCTATGATGCAAACAAGTGCGGCGATGAAGTCGGTGAAGACGGCTATTATTCATGGCGTGACGACTGCCACATCAAGGATGCAGAAATTCCTCTCGTTCCCATGAATCCCATGCCTAAAGTAAATGTCGGCGTAAGCGGTCCTGATGACGGCGAGGATAACGGTCTCGGCAACTATGACGGCGAAGGCGACGGCGGTGCAAGTGAGGACGAAGATCTCTACGTCGGCGTTAATATGACAACTAAGTTTATTGAGGAGAATAAAGAATTCCTCGATCCCGACGGCAACGGAACTCTTGACCTTACAGGCGGCTGGCATGACGCAGGTGACCACGTAAAATTCGGACTTCCCTTTTCCTATTCAGCTTCAACCGTAGGCTGGGGATATTACGAATTCCGTGATGCTTATGCTGACCTCGGTCTTGACAAGCACGTTGAAGACGAGCTCCGCTGGGCAAATGATTACTTCATGAAGGTTACTTTCATGAACGATGAAGATGAGGTAATTGCATACTGTTATCAGGTTGGTGAAGGTAACAACGACCATAACTACTGGTGTCCTCCTGAGCTTCAGGTTGACGGAACTTATGTTGCATCATCATCATGCGGCGTTAAGCGCCCTGCATACTTTGCAACAAGAGAAATGCCTGCTTCCGATCAGGCTGCAGGTGCGGCAGCTTCACTTGCTGTAAACTACCTCAACTTCAAGGATACTGACCCTGAATATGCTGCAAAGAGCCTGAAATATGCAAAGGCTCTTTATGAATTTGCTGTTGAAACTCATATTGAGGACTGGGAGCCCGGTATGGTTCCTACCGCAAAGAGCCTTGGTTATGACGGCGGCTTCTATACTTCAAGCTACGACTACGATGAACTGGCATGGGCTGCTGTATGGCTCTACTATGCAAGCGTTGCAGAAGATGAAACACAGAAGCAGGCAGCTTACGACAAGTACATCATGGATATTATAGCTGTTGATGAGTCTATCACAGGCGAAATGGGTGCACATCCCTACACAGGATATATGAAGCGTATTATCACAGACACAGGTAACTGCTGGCAGAATATCTGGGTTCATTGCTGGGATACAGTATGGGGCGGCGTATTTGCAAAGCTTGCTCCTGTTACAAATACAGCTCGTGACTGGTACATTTTCAGATATAACCTCGAATTCTGGTCTGGTACTTCAAAGGCTACAGATACTTCCGACTGGGGATATGAGCCTGTACGTACTCACAAGTATTTTGGTATGGACGACCATCTCTGGAATACTCCCATGACTTATGACCAGATTCCTGACCTTCCCGACAGTGAGACAAGCAGCGACTTTATTGCAAAATCTCCTAAGGGCTGGGCAGTAGTATCAGGTTACGGTTCTGCACGTTACAACACAGCAGCAGGTCTTCAGGCTATGGTTTATGCTAAGGAGACAGGCGATATGACTTTTGCTGAATGGGCAAAGGCTCAGATGGCATATATCCTCGGAAACAATCCCATGGGTTATGCTTATGAGGTAGGATACGGCACAAACTTTGCATCACAGCCTCACCACCGTTCATCCCACTGTTCACCTACACAGAGCATGGAAGATCCTGTTGTTCAGGTACATACTCTCTGGGGAGCACTTGTAGGCGGACCTGATCTGAAGGATTTCCACAGCGATATTACAAAGGACTACATCTACAACGAAGTTACAGACGACTATAATGCAGGTTTCTGCGGTGACCTTGCAGGACTTTACCACTTCTATGGTGCAGAGGGCAAGGAGCATGAGAAGGATAACTACCTCAAGCCTGATTTTGATATGTCAGAAAATGCTATCGGCTATGATCAGGTAGATGAAGACGGCAATCCTCTCCCCACAGGTCTTTATATCTCAGGCGGTAAGTCTCAGGAGACAGACGCAGGTATCCAGATTAAAATTGTTGTTCACAACAGAACAGTAAATCCTCCTAAATTCGAGAGCAACCTCAAAGCAAGATATTACTTCAATATCGGCGAACAGCTTGAAAAGGGCGAGGATATAAGCTTTATCGAGACACGTATCGACTACGACCAGGAAAAGAGCTTTACTGACGGTAAGAATGAGGCTCATATTTCAGCTCCTGTCAAGTATGACGACAAGGGTACATACTATATTGAGATTTCATGGTTGAACTGTGATTTCTACGGCAGCCGTGTATATCAGTTCGGTCTGCTCAACAAGATGCATCCCGAAACATTCGATACAGTATGGGATTCCACAAACGACTACAGCTACGCTGACCTTGTAAGCTTCGAAGATGATAACGACGCAGCTGCAATTACAGAAAAAATTACACTTTATGCTGATGACAAGCTTATCTGGGGTGTTGAGCCTGACGGCACAAAGCCTGAGGACGCACCTTCACAGCCTTCCACACAGAAGCCTACAACAACTCCCGCAGCTCCTTCCGGAAAGGTTCTCTACGGAGATGCAAATTGTGACGGAAAGGTAACAATTGCCGATTCAACAGCAATTCTCCAGGCTATCGGAAATTCTGATGAATATGCACTTTCTGCACAGGGTGAGATTAACGCTGACTGCTGCAATGTCGGTGACGGTGTAACAGCTGCTGATGCACTTTCAATTCAGAAGCTTGACGCAGAGATTATTGCAAAGTTACCCGAAACTGTTAAATAAAACTTCACAAAGGGCGGAGGATTATCCGCCCTTTTATTTTGATTGGAGAGGAAAGTATGAAAAAAGCGATATTTTTTGACATTGACGGAACGATTACAACGGGAACAAACAGCGTAATAATTCCTGAAAGCACTCGTGAAGCTATAGCAAGAGCGAGGGAAAATGGCTGTTATACGTTTATCAACACAGGCAGAACGGAATTCAATGTAAATAAAAAAGTCCGTTCACTTGGTTTTGACGGACTTATCTGCGGCTGCGGAACATATATAGAGATGAACGGCGAAGTGATTCTTCGCAATCGGCTTAGCGAGGAGTTTTGCAGAAGTACAGCGGAGATGATACGCAAAACAGGACTTACACCTGTGTATGAGTATACAGAAGGATACTTTTTTGACAGATATACTCCCGAAAATTCCGAATTACAGTGGTTTCTCCGAACATTTGTAGAGGAAGGCATTTTAGTTGACGGTCAGGTTGATGACGAGAATTTCACATTTGACAAGTTCATTGTGTGGGAGAACGATGGATGTGATATGGAGCTGTTTCGTTGTGAAGCTGGAAAAAATTTCGAGATAATCAATCGTGGCGGAGGACTTTACGAGAATGTACCGCTGGGATTTTCAAAGGCAACGGCTATAAAAATTGTGCTGGACAGATTGGGGATTCCTCTTGAAAATGCCTATGCTATAGGCGACAGCATGAACGACCTGCCTATGTTCAGAGCAGTACCGAACAGTATAGCCATGGGCGGCGCAGAGGAGATATATCCTTATGTATCGTACATTACAACATCAGTTGAAAACGACGGTATATATAATGCACTGGAGCATTTTGGGCTGATATAAAAGGCGCTGTAAAAAAAGTGAAACCAAAAGTCCGAGTGGGCCATGGAAACGGTCCACTCGGACTTTTTTTAAATATAAAAATTGAAAAAGTGCAAAACTGTTGAAAACAGGGTATAACGAACACACCGGCAGAAAAAT
>JAFXAJ010000032.1 GCA_017517145.1 Ruminococcus sp. | reverse complement strand
CTGTCAATGATATACGCAAATGCATCAGTTTTCACCTGAGCAGCCGCAGAAGAATTAGGCTTGAAATAACCTGTAACATCCTCCACATCCATTAAAGGGACTGCACCTTCAGCAATCAGCTTTTTATTTCCGCCGTATCTTTCGCTGAATATATCCGCAGGAGGAATTACAAACACCTCACGTCCCTGATCTGCCGCAAGATTTGCAGTAATCAGTGAACCCGACTTCAAAGAAGCTTCAAATATAACTGCTGCTCTGCCAAGTGCGGAAAGAATTCTGTTTCTTCTGGGAAAATTCCATCTGTTCGGCTTTGTTCCGGGAGGATATTCCGAAATAAAAAGTCCGCCGGACTGAATAATTCTGTCACGATATTCAAAATTTTCTCTGGGATAATCCACATCAACACCGCAGCCCATTACACAGACAGTAGGCATACCGCAGTCAGCAGCCGCCAGATGGGAAGTAATATCAATTCCCAGTGCAAAGCCGCTGACGATGACATACCCTTTACGGGCAAGCCCGCCGCATACTCTGCTGCACACAGAAAGGCTGTAATCCGACGCTTTTCTCGTACCTACACAGGTTATGGTTCTTGTACCTGTAAGGCAGGAGATATTTCCCTTATAAAACAGAACAGGCGGTGGATCTGCGATAAATCTAAGCTGATTTGGGTATTCAGGCTCGGAATAGGCAACAATACCGATTCCCTTTGCAGCGCAGTTTGCAATAAGCTCCTCCGCATTTCTCAGGCTATAGGATTTCAGATTGCTGAGTTCTTTATCTGTAAGATTTATGAATTTACTATCCGAGAGCAGTTCGCTGCATATTTCCTGTGCAGATTCAAAATATCCCATCATCTGCCAAAAACGGTAATTTCCGCCTTCAAAAATCATGGTAAGCCATACCCAGTATTTTTTATCGTTCATTTTTTCAGCTCCCACATAAGAATACCTGCCGCCATAGCAGCATTGAGTGAATTGATTGTACCGTTCATGGGAATAGTAATGCGTCTGCTGCACCGCATTGCAGTATCATGGGGCAGACCATTGCCCTCGTTGCCGATGAAAACCGCCTGTCTGCCGCTGAATTTTATATCCGTAACCTTCACAGCGTCCTCGTCGATTACAGCTGCGGAAGTTTCAACATTTTCCTTTTCAAGCATGGAAAAAAGAGCTTCGGTATCATTTATAACATAGATGCTCATGCGGAATACCGAACCCATAGTTGCACGAATTACCTTAGGGCTGTAGACATCACAGCTGCCGCAGAGTATAACTCCGTCAATGCCAAGAGCGTCGGCAGTACGGATTATCATACCCACATTGCCGGGGTCCTGCAAGCCATAGAGAACGGCATATCGGCAATTATCAGAAAAAACAGGAGTTTTTGCCGCCGGTATCCTGCATATTGAAAATACGCCCTGTGTGGTATCGGTAGCGGCAATTCTATTTCCAAGTTCATTTGAAATGACAAGTGTTTTTGTATTTCTCAAATCAGCCTGTAATAGTTCTTCGCCGTACTTATCATAAGCATTTTTAGTAAGAATAAGATGAGTGATGCCGCTTTCCTCACGGAGAGCGTCCTCGGTTATACGCAATCCCTCTAACACGAATAAGCCGTACTGAAGTCTTTCTTTTTTCGAGGAAGAAAGCTTCTGATACAGCTTTATAACGGGATTATCTTTAGATGTGATAATATTTTCCAATATTCAAAACCTCATATACTATGTACAACAAAACACGCTCTTAGTATGTAAGGAGCGTGTTGTCGTACCGATGTGATTAAAGAGCAGCCTTAGCCTTCTCAACAATTGCAGCAAATCCAGCAGCATCGTTGATAGCGATTTCGGAGAGCATCTTTCTGTTGAGAGTGATGCCAGCCTTCTTGCAGCCGTTCATGAATGTAGAATAGTTCATACCATTCATCTTTGCAGCAGCTGAGATTCTTGCGATCCAAAGCTGTCTGAAAGTTCTCTTCTTGAGTTTTCTTCCTACGTAAGCGTAGTTGCCTGACTTCATAACAGCCTGTTTAGCCATCTTGAAGTGTTTGCTCTTTGCGCCCCAGTAGCCCTTAGCAAGCTTTAATGTCTTGTTTCTTCTCTTACGAGTCATCATTGCACCTTTAATACGTGCCATAATCTTATACCTCCGGAATTAATAGTAATAAACGTTGTTGGGAAAAATCTCCCATTAGATTACATATAAGGAACGAGCTGCTTGATTGTAGGAGCGTTTGCGCTGCCTGCAACACCTGCGTTACGAGCGATTCTCTTACGCTTTGTATCCTTCTGTGTGAGTCTGTGTCTCTTGTTTGTGTGCTGGTACTTTACCTTGCCGTTTCCTGTAATCTTAAAACGCTTCTTTGCACCGGAATGAGTTTTAACCTTCACCTTTGCCATTGAATATTCCTCCTTAATTAGAACCTGTCAGTTCTTCTTGGGACTAACAAACATAACCATGCTGCGCCCCTCCATTTTAGCCGGCTTGTCAACAGAACCTGCTTCGGAAACAGCCTCCTTGAAGCGATCAAGCAGCTCCGCACCGAGTTCAGGATGAGCAATAGCTCTTTTACGGAATCTCACGGAAACCTTGAGCTTGTCGCCGCCCTGAAGGAACTTGACAGCCTGGTTGACCTTAGTTTCAAAATCGTGGGTATCAATAGTGGAGAACATACGTATCTCCTTGATAGCGACTATTTTCTGGTTTTTCTTCGCTTCTTTTTCACGCTTAGCCTGCTCAAAGCAATACTTTCCATAGTCCATGATACGACATACGGGCGGTGTTGCCTGTGGAGCGATCTTAACAAGGTCAAGATCCTTGTCGTAGGCTAATTTCTGGGCATCCTTGGCAGACATATTGCCAAGCTTCTTTCCTTCATCGTCGATAACGAGTACTTCTTTATCACGAATATCTTCGTTGATCTGCAGTTCCTGTTTGCTAATGTTCAAGCACCTCCGGACATAAAATAAGTGAGTGCAGAAATATCCACACTCACACAATACGCAATTATCCTGTATAAAGATTATAACATATTGACCGTTTAAGCTATGCCTGACGGTGAGAACGGACTTGTTCTGCTTTCTTACTTCAAATAGTATACACCATTTTTTTCTTTTTGTCAAGGTTTATCCGCATTTTCGTCATTCTGCACATCATCAGACTTAATTAAGCTCTTGATTTTATCCCAAATTGCAAATCTTATTTCATATTTTTTCGGATGATGAAGAATATCCTTTTCCTCATCGGTAAAGTATTCCTCGGCTTCATCGGATTTTTCCACATCCTCAGACTTTTCTCCGACAGTACAGGCAGCAGGCAGACAAAGTGGCGGATACATTACACACCACCAGTTTTTCCCCTGTGCAGAGCCGATTTTCACACGCAGAGCACGATATTCTCCCGCTGGCATTGTTATATCTCCATATACTCTCTCATCGAAAACAACATCTGCCAATTCTGCGGATACAGGAAGATTACAGCCGTTTTTCCGCAGTATATCCTCAGCTTTTTCCTCAATTTCATCAAGACTTTCAGCGGCAATCGCCTCAGCTTCTTCAAGTGTTTCTGCCGTCTCAAAAATTCCTGATTCAAGCAGACCGTCACGGACTTTCAGTTTCAGATTCTGATCATGCTCAGAATCCGACTCAGCAAGAATATGAAGCCGCAGAACGCTGCCTCTGAATTTATCAAGCTGTCTGCCGTCACGAATTACCGACGCACCGTTTGAAATAAGTATAGAAAGAGCAAGTCCTCCTGCAAGAATTATGTCAATATGTTTTTTCATAAAAATCACCTCACAGTAAGAATTGGCAGAATCAAAAGCAATATACAAGAATTTTTCTTCATCATTCCCCACATAACGACCAAAAATTCTGTCGCATAAAAGATTTTTCACGCAGAATCAGACGGTTTTCAAAGATATGACTGTTTTAAGGAAAAAATTTTTGACTTTACGTGAACCTCACAAATACATTATAATAAAATAAAAACACTAAGGAGACAATTATGAAAAAAAGATTATTTTCAGCGATAATTGCTGCCGTTTCCGCCATTACCGCCGTACCCTGCACAACCTGTGCAGAAGAAAAACCAGCAGGATATACCTACTCAATCATTGACAACGAAGTCACAGTCACCGGCTTTGAAGGAGAGCCTACTTATATTGAAATTCCCGAAATCGTGGAGGGCTGCCGTGTGACAGAAATCCGTGACAACGCTTTCTATGAATGTGGAAGTCTCAGACATATAGCCCTCCCCGACAGTATTGAAAAAATAGGGCATCACGCCTTTTACGCCTGCTATTCACTTGAAAGCATAACTATTCCCGACTCGGTAACTGAAATTGGCATGGGATGTTTCTGCGGCTGCGAAAATCTTGCTTCAATTACTCTTTCAGAAAATATCCAAAGACTTCCCGACTCATGTTTCCGCAGCTGTACTTCCCTCACTGCCTTTGATATACCTGTAAGTATTACTGATATTGGCGATTTTTGTTTCAGCGGATGCACCTCCCTTTCCCGTGTAACTATCAGCGACACCGTTCAGTCAATCGGTGACTGTGCTTTTTATATGTGCGGTATGGATTCTCTGTACATACCCGAATCCGTAGATAAACTCGGAACTTGTTCCGTTGGCTTTGTCCCTACAGATTCCGGAGCTTCTCAGGTAGAAAATTTTACAATTATGGGAATAAAAAAATCTCCTGCCGCCAAATATGCCGAGGAAAATTCCCTGTCTTTCTGCAATGCGGAGGATTCCGTTCACGCTTTTGCCATTCAAAGCATAAGCGGCAGACGTATTCCGATTCCATCAATTTTCGTTATCAGCGGAATTATATTAATTATTGCCTCGTTAACCTTAATTATATTAAAAAACAAGAGAAATCGCAACAAATGAATAGTCAATTAGCAAAAAATGACGATTATTTAAAAAATTCGCAATAAACCTATTGCATTTTCTTGAAATATATGTTATTATAAGTATACCGAATGTTGATTTATCTCATTTGATTATGAGGGATACCGTTAAAACGGAAATTAAATGAGATTAAAAAAAGAAAAAATCATGGAGGTATTTAAGCATGAAAACATTCAAGAAGTTCGTTTCAGCAGCTATGTGCGCCGCTGTTGCTGTTTCTCAGCTCACAGCCTTCACTCCTGCTGTAAACGCCGCAGAAGAACTTGCCGATTCTATCGCAAACGACTCAGGTCTTGATTTCGACTTTGCACGTGCATTGCAGTACTCAATCTTCTTCTACGATGCCAATATGTGCGGCACAGAGGTTAATGAAAACAACCTCTACAAGTGGAGAGGAGACTGCCACACATACGACGCAAAAGTTGAACTGAAAGCAGGTATTGAGGATTTCGTAGGCACAAACCTTTCTCAGTCATTCATTGACAAGTACAAGGATGTTCTCGACCCCGACGGCGACGGCTGTGTTGACGTTGCAGGCGGATTCCACGATGCAGGTGACCACGTTGAATTCGGTATGCCCGAAAACTATACTGCATCAACTCTCGGCTGGGGCTACTACGAGTTCCGTGACGCTTATGAAAAAACCGGTCAGGCTGAACATATCGAAACTATCCTTCGTTACTTCAATGACTATCTTATGAAGTGTACCTTCCGTGACGACAGCGGCAAGGTTATTGCACACTGCTATCAGGTTGGCGATGGTGATATTGACCACGCTTTCTGGAATTCCCCTGAAATTGATGAAATGGGCAGACCTGCATTCTTCCTTACAGCTGAAAAGCCTCAGACTGACTATGTTGTTTCAGCCTGCGCTTCTCTTGCTCTTAACTACCTCAATTTCAAGGATACAGACCCCGAATACGCTGAAAAATCCCTTGACTACGCTCAGGCTCTCTGGGACTTCGCCAACGAGAATCCCAAGGAATTAAGTGATAACGCCGACGGTCCTAAGGGTTACTACCGTTCAAACAAGTGGGAAGATGATTACTGCTGGGCTGCCGGCTGGCTCTTCCTGTGTACAGGCGATAAAGCTCCCCTTGAAGCTGCTGCAGAATTTTATGACTACTACGCTCCCAGCGGTTGGTGCTACTGCTGGAACGATGTATGGAGCGGCGCCGCTTGTCTCTGGGGACGTATCAATCAGGAATTCCCTGAAATTGACCTTATCAATATGGTAAGAAAAGCACAGGGCAAGAACGAATATGTATTCGACGATTTCTGGGATGAAGTTGCAAAATGCCTCCCTGTATGGCAACAGCTCGAAACTCCCGGAGGCTACGCATTCCTCAATCAGTGGGGTTCAGCTCGTTATAATACAGCTATGCAGCTTATCGGTCTTGTATATGATAAATACACAAATAACGGCAAGCCCGGTGAATTCTCTGAATGGGCAAAGGGACAGATGGAATACATCATGGGAGATAACCCCCTCAAGCGTTCATATATCGTAGGATATAACGAAAATTCCGTTAAATTCCCCCACCACAGAGCTGCTTCAGGTCTTACAAAGTGCGAAGATCCCGACGATCACCGTTATGTTCTCTACGGCGCTCTTGCAGGCGGCCCCGACGGACAGGATAACCACATTGATATCACAAGCGATTACATCTACAATGAGGTTACAATCGACTATAATGCTGCCTTTGTCGGAGCATCTGCAGGTCTTTACGAATTCTTTGGTACAGACGAAATGCAGCCTACTAAAAACTTCCCCCCCGATCCCAAGTACAGCGGAGGCGCTGAAGGCGGCGGAAATAATTACTGGATCAACGCCTGCGGTATTGATGACCTCAATGCTGACGGCTGCGGCGTTACAAAGGTTTCCTTTATGGTAATGACCGATTCCACAAAGGGTTCAAAGGATATTTCCGTAAGATACTATTTCAACGCAAAAGAAATCTCCAATGTTGACAGCGTAAAGGCTTCTGAGCTTTACGATCAGGCTGCTGTTGAGGCTGACCCTGCTGACGGTGTTATCACAGGTATCCACAAGTACGACAAAACACCTGATACATATTACGTTGAAATCAAGTTCGACGATTACAAGATTGCAAACTCAGGCAAGAAGTATCAGTTCACCGTTGGTATGTACTACGGCGACAAGTGGGATCCTACAAATGATACAAGCTATGACGGACTTAAAATTTACGACGTTGACGATGCATTCTTCGGCACAGGCAACGAGGTAAAGGCTGAGGGTATCTGTATCTATGACGGCGATGTTCACGTAGGCGGTATTGAGCCTGACGGTTCTCTCCCTGAAGTTCCCGAGCCTACAGATCCTCCTGCAGAAACTCCTACTACAGTTCCCACAACTACAAAGCCTACATCTACAAAACCCACTTCCACAACTCCTACAACACCTCCCGGTGCAAGCAATGCAGCTATGCCCGGCGACGCTAACTGCGACGGTAAGGTAACTATCGCTGACGCTACAGCTATTCTCCAGTCAATCGGAAACAACGATGAGTACACACTCTCCGAACAGGGTATAGTTAACGCTGATGTTGACGGTGCTAAGGGAATTTCCGCTGCTGACGCTCTTGCAATTCAGCAGTATGATGCAAAGATTGTCACAAAGCTTCCTTTAAAAGCCTGAATAAACTAATCAAAGGGACAGCTTAACGCTGTCCCTACTCTTATATAAAAGTATATAAAAACTAAATGATAAAATTTCAAAAAAGCCCTTGACAAAGGGAAAAATATGTGTTATAATGTATTTACCTCATTTGGGGTTATTTTTTGTGTCCGTTTTTCGGACAAACTTGCCCCGCCGAGGGAGGCAAACAACCTATCTCCGTATTAAACGGAGGAAGTAATCTATTCAGGAGGTGCCGATATGAGAGTCAAAATTACATTGGCATGCACAGAGTGCAAGCAGCGTAATTACGTTTCCAAGAAGAACAAGAAGAACGATCCCGACAGAATCGAAATGAAGAAGCATTGCAAATTCTGCCGCAAGCACACTCTTCACAAGGAAACAAAGTAATCGGAAGGAGTATTTCTATGGCTAAGAATAAAGAAAATACAGCTTCCGAAGTATCCGAGAAGAAGGATAAAAAGGAAAAGAAATCCGAAAAAAAGCAGCCCAATAAGGTTGCAAAATGGTTCAAGGACCTGAAAATTGAGTTCAAGAAAGTCGTTTGGCCTTCAAAGAAAACTGTTATCAACAATACAAGCATCGTTCTTGCTGTCGTTGTTGCTTCCGCTGTTTTCGTAGGTCTTATTGATATGGGATTCTACGGTCTTTTGAGTCTTATCTACGGTCAGAAGTGACCATTGGAAATCTGAAGGAGGATCAGTTATGTCAGAAGCAGCTAAGTGGTACGTTGTCCACACATATTCAGGCTACGAAAATAAGGTTGCCCAGAATATTGAAAAGGTTGTAGAAAACCGTAAGCTTCACGAGCTTATCCAAGAGGTCAGAGTTCCTACCGAGAGAGTTATCGAAACTGTCAACGGAAAAGAAAAGGAATATGAACGTAAAACTTTCCCCGGCTACGTACTTATTAAAATGGTCGTTACCGATGATACATGGTATATCGTAAGAAATACCCGTGGCTGTACAGGTTTTGTCGGTCCCGCTTCCGTTCCTACTCCCCTTTCCGAAGAAGAAGTTATGAAAACCTTCGGCGTTGATGTATCAACACCCATTGTCGAAGTCAACTTCAAAGAAGGCGACAGCGTTCAGATCTCCGGTACGCCCATGGACGGCTTTATTGGCGTCGTTCAGAGCATTAATCTTGAGGACCGCACAGTTGATCTCCTTGTTTCAATGTTCGGTCGAGAAACACCCACTACCCTGCCTCTAAGTCAGGTCGTTGCGGTGGATTAATTAAACTTTTAAAAAGAAGCTTCGGCTTCAGTGGGAGAGAATAACCGTCAATCGGTTTGTAAAGTCTCGCCATTTACCACATTTATGGAGGTGCGAATAACATGGCACAGAAAGTAGTTGGCTACATTAAGCTTCAGATCGCAGCAGGAAGGCTACTCCTGCACCGCCTGTTGGACCTGCACTCGGTCAGCACGGCGTTAATATCATGGCATTCACAAAGGAATTCAATGAGAGAACTAAGAACGACATCGGTATGATTATCCCTGTTGTTATCACTGTTTACGCAGACCGTTCATTCTCATTCATCACAAAGACTCCCCCCGCAGCTGTTCTTATCAAGAAGGCTTGTAACATCAACAGCGGTTCAGGAGT
>JAFXAJ010000031.1 GCA_017517145.1 Ruminococcus sp. | reverse complement strand
TTTCGGATATTCCCAATGTCATTTCACGGAGCAAGGGCGGTAATGCGTTTACGGGGAAAGAGAGTGTCGGCTCTTTTCCGCCTCGGAGCGATGTGGGGGGTGACCACGTTGTTTCATTAGTCAACTATTCATCATCCTTTCGTTAAAATTCAGAAGCACTTCTATAATATGTGCAGGAAAAGCTGTCTTTTCAACCTGAAATGGTTGAATATCAAAAATGTTTACAACTTTATCTGCTGTCGGCTAACTTTCGCTGCTGACATGAACATTGTAACATTTACAAACGTACATTAGTGCGGATATTGCGTATAACTCCAATCAAATACGCAAATTATTTAAAGATACGAAATATATTTATTTAAATACGCATATTATTGACAATCTGCGTATTGTATGATACAATAGAATAAAATACCAAAAACGAGGTGAGCATATGGAAACCACCACAATTTACCGCATAAACGAAATAGACCGCACGATAGACATCGTACAGTCTGTTGATAACACAGATGAAAGCATTCACGGTGCAGTCCTGAATACGAGGACTTTCACATTTGATGAACTAATGAATCAGCATAATTTTTTCTGCGAACATACCGAACCTTACGATACTTTTAAGGACAGACTCAACAGTGCCCTGCGTATCGACAGGAGTATTGATGTCAGCACCGATGATATGATAGCAAGATTTATAGCTGAGTATGGGGAGAATATCTTTTTCAGAGGATATGTCCTCTCTGTTATTGAGTTCTACAATAAAGAAAGGTATGTCCTGCTGAAACCCAATGATGTTGTTAAAGCAAAGTTCAACAGAAAAAAGATTCAAGACGAAGTATCACGAAAGCTTATGGAATTCATGGATACGCAGTTGAACTTAATGTGCAGTGATGCGTATTTCAGCCACAAGTCAACAATGGAGCATTTTAGAATTCAGTCTGGGAGAACGATTATCGCTGCTGATGATTATACGTTCAATGTGTTCCGTGAGAGTGATAACTGCCTGCTGACTGTTCTTGCTGAGATAGGGCAGCTCGTTCACAAAAACAAGTGGACAGTATGCGACTGCGGATTCTGCCATAAGCTGTTCCTCGGAACGGAAGGTGAGGTCTGCTGTCACGCTGCCGAGTGTATCGAAGCTAAAAAGCAACAGAAAGAAAAAATTATCGAGGAAAGCACACATGAATACTCTGCGATAAAGAAAGACTATGATTCATTTGTCCGCAGATACAAGGGCTATCTCGATATTGTGGAGATCGACCGTTTTCATCCTGATGATTATGATAAATTTATGCAAGCAAAGCAGGAGCGTATGGATAAAATGACAGCACTAAAAAAGAAACTGATCCGAAACGGCTTGCCTTCGATGGAACTGTATGAGTTTGGGAGACAGTATAAGGCTGAAATAAAAGCTCTCGCTGAGGAGATACTTGATAAGTACGGATTTGATGTAACTGCCGTGGCTAAGATCAAGAAGCCAAGGAAGAAATAGTGGGAACTTTTATTCCGGTGGGGACGAAGTTGCAGTTATCGAAAAACAGGTGAAATCCTCCATTTTATATTGCTTTTTCAGTGGCTTTATGGTATAATTATTATATATATTTTCCAAAATACTTATTAGAAAGCGGTGTTGATTGTGAACAGACACGAGATGATTGATCGAATTGGTAAAGAATATCTTACTACTAATATAGAAGCAGGCGAATACAGCTACGTACAGGAAGCTGGCAGTAAAGATAAACTTGAAAAAGCTGTAGGTCACGCTATCAAGCATTTCAAGTTAGATATACGTTTTGAAAGTAACAGTATTGCTGTATTAATTGAGACAAAGCAACATTTTACAAAAGCTGATGAAAAACAGTTAACCGAATATGTCGAAGAAGAACTTGCTTTACATAAAGGGATAAAGATTATTGCCATTCTTGCAAACACTACCAATGATAAGATCAAGGTATGGCGTTATTCCGGGGATGATTCTTACCTTTTGAAAGAAGAAACTGTTCTTGATACAATGGAACACTACATAAAGTTATTTGACACTACAAGACAGAACGATAAAGAGCGTGTCATGAAGAACACATATGATCTTAATGAGCTTCTTCATAAAAAAGATATTGATGAGAAGCTTCGCAGTCAATTCGTAGGAACTACACTTCTTTACATCAAAGACATGGTAAATAAAACAGGTGCTACAAAAATTGATGATGCACTTAAAGAAAAGCTCGATGATGTATGGAAAATGATGTCAGCTGAAGAAATTCGTGCAGGCATAAAAAACACACTCGATAACCTTCTTGATAACTCTGAGAATAAAACAAAGAAAATCGAGCTCTTACAGAAAAATGTTCTCAATGACCAGAAGGTCAAGAAGCTGAAAATTAAAGATTGGATAGAGATGCTTGATACTATCCTTATGAATATCTACAGATACATTGATGCTGATAGCTCCGAGGGACAGGATATACTTAACTTGTTCTTTATAGCTTTTAATAAATATACTGGCAAAGCGGATAAAAATCAAGCATTCACTCCTGATCACATCACTGAATTTATGTGCCGTATAACAGATGTAGATAGAACAAAAGTTGTTTTGGACGGCACTTGTGGAAGCGGCTCCTTCTTAGTTCAGGCAATGGTAAAAGAAATAGCTGATTGTCGCAGAGATAAAACAGAAAAGGAAGCCGAAGAACTGATAAAACAAGTAAAGGAAAAACATATCTTTGGTATTGAAGTTGAAGAAAAAGCTTACGGCCTATCTACAACCAATATGCTTATTCATGGTGACGGTAATTCAAACATCAAGTTTGGCAGTATCTTTGATAATAAGAAGTTTATCATGGAAGCCGACCCTGATATAATTCTAATGATTATCTGGATAGAATCACAATATGTATTTTACGTTCTTATCGATTACCTTGCCTCTGATCGCTTAATTGTAAAAAATCATGAATATATTTGAATGTCAAGGCCGCTTTAGCGTGCATTTTAGCCTTGATATTCAAATATA
>JAFXAJ010000030.1 GCA_017517145.1 Ruminococcus sp. | reverse complement strand
CTTGGTGAAGGAATAACAACAATTGATGAAAGGGCATTCTATAATTGTAGTTCACTTGCAAGCATAGAATCGTAGGCAGAATGGTTGACGCTATTCTTGCAAAGGGCGGTGCTGCTCTTATTACTGCAGACCACGGCAACGCAGATAAGATGTATGAGCCTGACGGAAGTCCTTTCACAGCTCACACAACAAATCCCGTTCCTCTTATTGCAGTAGGCGTTGAGAACAAGCTTGCAGAGGGCGGTGTACTTGCTGACCTTGCACCCACAATGCTTGATATTATGGGAGTTCCCCAGCCTGCTGAAATGACAGGAAAGTCACTTCTTATCAAGTAATTTACAAAAACATATAAGAGGCTGATTCGGTCAGCCTCTTATTAAATGGTGAGGTATATGACAAAAAGTGTAAAAATTATTCTTATCTGCGTTATTGCCGTTTTTGCGGTATCTGCTGCAATCTCGGTGTATATTCTCCGACCAACTGAAAACAAAAAAGTTGTAGTTATCCGTGATAATACAGAGCTTTACAGATTTGATTTATCAGCTGAAAAAGACGAAAAAATCAGGATAGAATATGAGGGCGGGGGATACAATATAGTTGAGATAAAAAACGGTGAAATAAGAATTTCTGAGGCTGACTGTCCTGATAATACCTGCGTAAAAAGCGGTACACTCAAACATGAGGAAATGCCTGTAGTCTGTCTGCCGCACCATCTTATACTGCGATTTTCTGACGATGAATGAAAGGATGAAAAATATGAACCCAATGGGATTTTTAAAGATTAAGCCTCTTTTTGAGCGTTTTACACAGGACCACCCAAAGCTGCTGATGTTTCTTTCTGCGGCGGCAGGAGAAGTAAGCAAAGATAGCATTGTTGAAATTACTGTTATGAACGCTGAGGGTTACAAAATGCGCACCAACATAAAAGTTAACGAAAATGACGTTGAGCTTTTTGGTGAATTGAAAAAAATGATGAATAAATAAACAAATATGAAGACTAAATTTGATGTAACCGGAATGACCTGCTCAGCTTGTCAGTATCATGTTGAAAAAGCTGTACGGTCAGTCAACGGCGTATCTGATGTTAATGTAAATCTTTTGCGTAATACAATGCAGGCTGAATATGACGAAAATGTAACTGATACGGCTAAAATTATAGCCGCAGTTGAAAAAGCAGGGTATGGTGCGTCGGAATCAGGAAAAAAAGCAGAAAAAACAGATTCACATTCTGACGCTAAAGCTATGAAAAAGCGTTTGATTTTGTCTTTATGCTTCATGATTCCTCTTTTTTATCTGTGCATGGGGAATATGCTTGGTCTGCCATTGCCACAGATATTCAATGGAAAAGAAAATATGATGCTTTTCTGCCTGACACAGCTGCTGCTGACAGTTCCGATTATCGGGCTGAATTTTCACTTTTTCAGAAATGGATTCAAGAATATCATTCATCGCTCACCGAACATGGACAGTCTGATTGCTCTTGGTGCATCTGCGGCTTTCGTGTATAGCTTATACGGAACGTATATGATTGCTTATTCTATGGGACGAGGAGATTTTTCAGCTGCTCATGGATACATGATGAATCTGTATTATGAGTCATGCGGAATGATTCTTACTCTCATTACTGTAGGAAAATATCTTGAAACAAGAAGTAAAGGACGTACAACTGACGCTGTATCAGCACTTATTGACCTTGCACCTAAAACAGCTCTTGTTGTTCGTGATGGAAAAGAATTTGAAATACCGGCGGCTGAACTTGTAATTGGAGATATAATCCTTATTAAAGCGGGAAAAGGTATTCCTTGCGACTGCACTGTAATAGAAGGAAATTGTTCAGTTGATCAATCAGCGCTTACAGGAGAAAGTATACCTGTTGTAAAAAATATCGGAGATACGCTGATGAGCGCATCTGTTTCAACAGGTGGTTTTGTGAAATGCCGTTGCGACCGACTTGAAAAGGATTCTACGCTTTCGAAAATTGTTTCACTTGTTGAAGATGCGGCAGCTTCAAAAGCGCCAATTGCAAGACTTGCCGATAAAATAAGCGGTATTTTTGTTCCTGTAGTTATTGGAATTGCGCTGATTTCCGCTGTAATATGGATAATTATTACAGGAGATTTTGCAGCAGCATTAAAGGCGGCAATATCGGTTCTTGTCATTTCATGTCCCTGTTCACTTGGGCTTGCAACTCCCACAGCAATTATGGTTGCCGCAGGAAAGGGCGCACAGCATGGAATCCTCATAAAATCAGCTGAAAGTCTTGAAACAGCTCATAAAGTTACAGCAGCTGTTCTTGATAAAACAGGCACTTGTACCGAGGGCAAGCCTGAAATATGCAGTGTAACTTCGCTGAAATTATCAGCAGATGAGCTTATGAGATATGCAGGTTCTCTTGAAGCTAATTCATCACATCCACTTGCAAAAGCCTTTGTAAAATACTGCAAAGAGCATAACATAGCCATTTCTGAATGTACAGACTATTCAGAGCAGGTTGGCGGAGGACTGTGCGGAAAGGTGAATGATACGGCAGTAATTATCGGTAATCGTCATCTTATGGAATCAGAAAATATTGATATTTCCATGTTGACCGAAAAGGGAAATGAATCTGCTGAAAATGGTGAAATTCCTCTGTATATTGCAATTGACGGCAAGGCGGAAGGAATGATAACGGCAGCTGATAAAGTTAAAAAATCCTCAGCAGAAGCAGTAGAGATGTTCAGAAATCTTGGAATCAGGACGATTATGCTGACTGGCGATAACAAAAGAACAGCCGAAGCCATAAGCTGTAAGCTTGGCATAGATGAAGTTCATGCGGAGCTTCTTCCTGCTGATAAAACAGCTGTAATACGTGACTTGCAAAAATCAGGGCAGTGTGTTGCAATGGTTGGGGACGGCATAAATGACGCTCCTGCTCTTGCGGTTGCAGATGTCGGAATAGCCATTAGTGCAGGTCAGGATATAGCGATTGAATCGGCTGATGTTGTCTTGATGAAAAGTGACCTCAGAGATGCTGCGGAATCCGTACGACTCAGCAAAGCGACCATGAGGAATATACGGCAGAATCTTTTCTGGGCGCTGATATACAACAGCCTTGGAATTCCTCTCGCAGCAGGACTTTTTTACCCGATTTTCCAATGGCAGCTCAATCCCATGTTTGGTGCTGCGGCAATGTCGCTGAGCTCTGTCTGTGTTGTAACAAATGCGCTCAGACTCAATCTTTTCAAGCCTTTGAGAAACAATGAAAATGTTTCTGAAAACAGTAATATATCTGAAAAAACGGAGGAAATAACAATGAAAAAGACAATGTATATTGACGGTATGATGTGCAGCCACTGCACAGGTATGGTTTCAAAGCTTCTCAACGCTGTTGAGGGAGTTTCAGCAGAAGTTTCCCTTGAAAACAAGTGCGCATATCTTGAGATTTCGGGAGATGTTTCAGATGAACTTCTCACAAAAACAATAGTTGATGCAGGCTATGAAGTAAAGGGCATTGAGTAAAAGGAACTGGGAAATATGCCTATAATTGAAATAAAAGATTTAACAGCCACGGAGCTGATTCCTTATGTTTCAAGCAATGAAATTCAGCTGAAACGGTACTTTGAGCCTGAGCAGGGGATATTTATAGCGGAAAGCCCGAAAGTAATCCGACTTGCCCTTGATGCAGGCTATGAGCCGATTTCCATGCTTGCAGAAAGAAAATACATCAGCGGACAGGGAAATGATATTGTTGAGCGAGTGGGGGACATACCTATATATACAGCAGATAGTTTTGTTCTGACAGAACTTACAGGTTTCAAGCTGACACAGGGAATGCTTTGTGCAATGAGACGCAGAGAATTACCGAATGTGGAGGATATATGCCGGAATGCACGCAGAATAGCGGTTTTAGAAGATGTTATGAACCAGACAAACATCGGTGCTGTTATACGTTCAGCGGCGGCTCTGGGAATAGACGCTGTTCTGCTGACTGAACCGAGCAGTGATCCGCTGTATCGTCGTGCAATCCGTGTAAGCATGGGAACTGTTTTTCGTATGCCTTGGGCATATATCAGCGGAAATTCTCCTAAATATGTGGATATACTTAAAAGAATGGGATTTACAACAGCTGCAATGGCACTGCATAGCAACACGGTAGATATTGATAATACTGAACTGAAAAAAGCTGAAAAGCTTGCGATTATTCTCGGCACAGAGGGTGAAGGACTTAAAGACAGCACAATCGAGGCTTGTGATTATACGGTAAAAATCCCCATGGCAGACGGAGTTGATTCGCTCAATGTTGCGGCAGCAAGCGCAGTAGCTTTTTGGGAAATAAGTCATTAACAAAAATTCCCGTACTGAAAAGTCACGGGAATTTTTTGCAGCAATGCTTGACAAATCTTTTAAAATATGCTATAATCTAAAAATGAAAATGATTATCAATTTTGTAAATTTCATTTTGTTATGGAGTAGAGTATGTTAAAAAAAGTAATTTCGTCAGCCATCCTTGCAATTTCACTTTTTAATCTTACATCATGCAGCGGAGAAAATCCCGCTGACAATGAAAATCTGAAAGTTGTATGCACGATATATCCATGCTACGACTGGACACGAGAGATTATAGGAGATGCAGAAAATACAGAAATAACCTATCTTCTGGATGATGGCTCTGATTTGCATAATTTCCAGCCTACAGCCGACGATATGATAAAAATATCTGACTGTGATGTATTTGTTTATGTTGGCGGTGAATCCGACAAATGGGTTGATGATGCGCTGGGAAATGCACGAAATAAGAATATGAAAGTTGTCCGTCTTATGGATTCTCTCGGCGATTTCATGATTGAAGCAGACCATGGGGAAGACATGGAGCATGAACATAACCATGACCACGAGGAAATATATGATGAACATATCTGGCTTTCTCTTAACAATGCACAGTTTTGTGCCGATGAGATATGTAATGCCCTTTCTGCCGCAGACAGCGAAAATTCTGAAAAATACATTGAAAACTGCAATAACTACAAAACAGAATTGCAGCTGCTTGACAGAAGTTTTCATATATTGTTTGACGAAAATCCGCAGACGCTGATTTTTGGAGACCAGTTTCCTTTCATTTATTTTATGAAAGATTACGGACTTGACTATTATGCTGCTTTTTCCGGATGTTCTGCTGATACAGAGGCAAGTTTTGAAACCATAACTTTTCTTGCTGAAAAAACGGACGAGCTTGGTGCGGATACGATTTTTGCAATAGAAAATTCCGATTGTACTATAGCTGACGCTGTTATACAGAATACAAAGGATAAAACGCAGAAGACAGCCGTTCTTGACTCGGTGCAGTCTGTGTCGGAGAAGCAGATTGACAGGGGTTATACTTATCTTAAAGCAATGAAGAATAATTATGATATACTGAAAGAGGTTTACGATTCGTGAGTGAACAGATAATATGTTCGGAGGCTGCTCTGGGCTATGAGGATGGAATTGTAACCGAGGGATTAAATTTTTCGGTTAGCCAAGGCGATTATTTGTGCATACTGGGTGAAAACGGCTCAGGAAAAAGCACATTGATAAAAGCGCTTCTTGGTCTGAAACCGCAGGTTAGCGGTGAAATACGCTTTTGCGGCGGTTTTTCTGCTAAGGATATAGGCTATCTTCCGCAGCAGACACCGGTGCAAAGGGATTTTCCTGCATCGGTGAGAGAAATAGTCCTTTCAGGCTGTCTGTCTAAGACCGGATTTTTCCCGTTTTATCGCAGTTCAGAAAAGAAAATTGCAGAGGATACGATGAAACAGCTTGGCATAGACGACATAGAAAAACGCTGTTATCGTGAACTTTCGGGAGGACAGCAGCAGAGGGTTCTCCTTGCAAGAGCACTTTGTGCCGCAAGTAAAATGCTGCTTCTTGACGAGCCGGTAACAGGTCTTGACCCTATTGCCCAGACTGAACTTTATGAACTTATTGCAAAACTGAACAGCAGGGGAATTACAATAATAATGGTATCTCACGACATATCCTCCGCAGTAAAATATGCATCACATATACTTCATATATCGAAAAAACAACTGTTTTTCGGTACTAAAGCAGATTATATAGAAAGCTCAGCGGGACGACGTTTTCTTATAAACGAGGAGGGAAACAATGGGTGAAATAATTTCAACACTGCAATACTATTTTTCCTATCCTTTTGTAAGGTATGCGCTTATAGTCGGACTTCTGGTAGCGCTGTGCTCATCACTTCTTGGGGTATCGCTTGTGTTAAAGCGATTTTCGTTCATTGGCGACGGTTTATCTCATGTAGCATTCGGAGCGATGGCAGTAGCGGCAGTAACAGGAATCACCAACAGAATGATAATAATATTGCCATTGACTGTACTTTCCGCAGTGCTGATATTGAGAACGGGGAGAAATACAAAGCTACGAGGTGATGCGTCGGTAGCAATGATTTCAGTAGGCGCACTGGCAATAGGCTATATGCTGATGAATATATTTCCGGTTTCGGCTAATATTTCAGCGGATGTCTGCGGTTCGCTTTTCGGCTCAACATCAATACTTACCCTGAAAGAGGGGGATGTGTGGCTGTGTCTTGCAATGTCAGTAATTGTTCTGGCAGTTTATGCTTTGTTCTATAATAAAATATTCAGTGTTACATTTGATGAAAGTTTTTCAAAGGCAACAGGAATAAATTCTGACGGCTATAATCTTATGATAGCGGTTATAACAGCAATAATAATAGTAATTGCCATGAATCTTGTAGGTTCGCTGCTCATATCTGCCCTTATAATATTTCCTGCGCTGTCTGCTATGAGAGTATTCAAAAGTTTCAGAAGCGTTACAATATGTTCCGCAATAATATCAGTTATATGCGCAGGAACAGGAATAATACTGTCGATTTTGTGTTC
Organism: Ruminococcus sp.; assembly: GCA_017517145.1. Classification (GTDB taxonomy): domain Bacteria; phylum Bacillota; class Clostridia; order Oscillospirales; family Ruminococcaceae; genus Ruminococcus. Next base: position 5,258 of record JAFXAJ010000030.1, on the reverse strand, counting down.
AACACCGGTTGGAGCGACTATAGTAACGGCAGACCTTGGAGCGTTTATTATATTTTCGATAGTTGGAACAGTTATGTCAAGGAATAAAGCAAAATAACAGTATCACACAATATAGGCGGCTGAGCGTGTCAACGTGGGCATCGACACCAGCGTCATACTTTTTCTATAGATAGAAAACAGCAACGAATAAAATCGCTGCTGTTTTTTTAAAATAAATTTAGTGAAATTTTAAAAAACACTTGATTTTTTTTGAATATGCTGTTATAATATATATGATAGAAAACTCAATGACTGAGAGAGTAGGCTGAAAATGAAGTCCACAGAGAGGAGCACGGCGGTGAAAGTGTTCCGGCGGAGTATTAGCTGAAGTTCACTCACGAGAGGCAGAGTTGAAGGCGGTTTTGCTGCGTAGGCTCTGACGTAAGTCTGCGTTATAGACAAGAGAGTGTCGGCTCTCCCGAAAATGGGTGGTATAGCAAGGTTAGTCTTGTCCTGTTTGGGATGGGACTCTTTTTATGTTACGGCACAAATAGATATACAGGAGTGATTATTTTGAAAGAACAGCTCGAAAAAATTGAAGCGCTGGCGAAGCAGGAGTTAGATGCCTGCACAGAAATTAAGGGACTTGACGATTTAAGAGTCAAGTATCTGGGTAAAAAAGGTGAGCTTACTGCTATTTTAAAGCAGATGGGTAAGCTTTCAGCAGAAGAAAGGCCAATTATCGGACAGCTCGCCAATCAGGTAAGAGCCGACATTGAAGAAGCACTCAGCAGCAAGCTTTCTGCATTAAAGGCAGATGCACAGGCTGCACAGCTCAAATCTGAAACAATTGATATTACTCTCCCCGGAAAAACAGCTCCCATGGGTAAGCTTCATCCGCTGACAAAGGTTGAAAACGAAATCCGTGAAATATTCATGGGTATGGGATTTGATATTGCAGACGGCCCTGAGGTTGACGACGATTATCATGTATTCGAGGCGTTGAATCTTCCTCCCGACCACCCTGCAAGAGATACCCAGGATACATTCTACATAGAGGGAACAGATGAAACAGTTCTTCTCCGTACACAGACATCCTCTGTACAGGTGCACGTTATGGAGACTCAGAAGCCCCCGATTCGTATTATTTCACCCGGTAGAGTTTTCCGTTCAGATGCGGTAGACGCTACACATTCACCACTTTTCCACCAGATAGAGGGACTTGTAATTGACAAGGGAATCAAGATGAGCGATCTCAAGGGAACTCTTGAAATGCTCATGAAGAAGCTTTACGGCAACGACTGCAAGCTTCGTTTCCGTCCTCACCACTTCCCATTCACAGAGCCTTCCTGCGAAGTTGATATAAGCTGCTTTAACTGCGGCGGATGCGGATGTTCGATGTGCAAGGACGAAGGATATATCGAGCTTCTCGGTGCAGGTATGGTTCATCCTAAGGTGCTTGAAAACTGCGGAATTGACAGCACAATATATTCAGGCTTTGCATTCGGTCTTGGTCTGGAGCGTATGGTTATGGGACGTTACGATATTAATGATCTCCGTCTGCTCTATGAGAATGATGTTAGATTCTTAGAGCAGTTCTGAATATGAACAGATATACCAGAGCAATTATATTTTCAAGGTTTTCACTTATATTGATGCTGATTCTTTCGCTTGCTTATGATTTGCTGAACCTTGCGGCTCTTGTGATGAGTCTGTTTGTATATAAAAATGCAGATGAAATTGAATATATCGGCTTAATTTTCAGTGCATTATTCACATCGTGCTTTGTCGGTGCAATGATCGTGCTTGCACGCAGGTATATGGAACAAATTCGCAATGTTAAAATGGCTTACGATGGTGATTTTGAGGCTCACCTCAAAGAATGTGATAATATAATTTCAAGCCGTTTTTTCTTCTTCCATGACCATTTTATCAGCTTTGATAATCCCATGATTTGCGATTATGATGAAATTCATACAGTCTATCACTGGTATCGTCTTAAATATGGGAAGGGTTCTTCATATTATATGATGGCTCTGAAGCTGAAGGATGGAAGAATATTTTATCTCAACTGTACAAGCTTGAAAAAACAGAATTTAGCCTTTGAGTATTTTAAAAAATATGCTCCGACGGCGAAAACTGCACATTCTGAACCAAAATAATTTGAAAGGACTAAGATAAATGAATTTATCAATGAAATGGCTCGCTGACTATGTAGATGTCAACGTGCCTATAAAAGATTATTGTCACGCTCTTACAATGAGCGGTTCGAAGGTAGAGGGATATGAAGTTGAGGGAGAGAAGATTTCCAAGGTTGTTGTGGGAAAAATTCTCTCAAAAGGACCTCATGAAAATGCTGACGCTCTCTTTGTATGTCAGGTTGAAGTAGGAGCAGAAGCTCCCATACAGATTGTTACAAATGCGAAAAATGTCAAGGAGGGGGATATTGTCCCTGTTGCTCTTGACGGCGCTGTACTTCCTGAGGGAAAAATCAAGAAGGGCAAATTAAGAGGCGTTGAAAGTTTCGGTATGTTCTGCGGACTTGATACACTTGGACTTACAATAAATGATTTCCCTTATGCAGACCCCGACGGAGTTCTTGTAATTGAAGAAGAATGTGAAATCGGACAGGATATTCATGATGCACTTGGTCTTGATGATACATCAGTAGAGTTTGAAATTACTTCCAATCGTCCTGACTGTCTCAGCGTAATTGGTCTTGCAAGAGAAACCGCAGCAACATTCAATCTTCCTCTCACAGTAAAAGAGCCTGAATTCAAGGGTATTGAGGGCGATATTAACGAGATGCTGAAAGTTGACATTCATAATACAGAGAAGTGTCAGCGTTACTGTGCAGGTATCGTAAAGAATGTAAAAATCGGACCTTCTCCCCGTTGGATGAGAGAAAGACTTCGTGCAAGCGGTGTTCGTCCTATCAATAATTTCGTAGATATAACAAACTATGTTATGCTTGAATACGGTCAGCCTATGCACGCATTTGACCTCCGCTATGTTGAGGGTGCACATATCAATGTAAGAAATGCTGTAAACGGCGAAAAGATTATGACTCTTGACGGAGTAGAGCGTGAACTTACAGAGGATATGCTTGTTATCGCTGACGAGAAAAAGCCCGTTGCCGTTGCTGGCGTTATGGGCGGAGAGTACAGCGGAATTATGGAAGATACAACAACAGTTGTATTCGAGTCTGCATATTTTGAGCCTTCACAGGTGCGCCGTACATCTAAGAATCTCAAGCTGAAATCCGACGCTTCTTCACGCTATGAAAAGGGCGTAGACCGTCTCATTTCTATGACTTGCCTGAAACGTGCATTTGAGCTTGTTGAGGAGCTTGGTGCAGGTGAAGTTGTTAAGACAGTAATTGACTGCGATTACACAGACAAGACACCTGCTGCTGTTGATTTCGACGCAGCATGGATAAATGAATTCCTTGGTACAGAAATTCCCGAAGCAGATATGATAGATTATCTCAATCGTCTTGGCTTTGAGGTGAAGGACGGCAAGGCAATTGCTCCTTCATTCCGTATTGACATTGAGTGCCGTGCAGATATTGCAGAGGAAGTTGCAAGAATTTACGGCTACAACAACATTCCCTCTACAGATTTCAGAGGAGTTGCAAAGGCTGAATTCACAGAAGAACAGAAATTTGTTCGTACTCTCAGAAATACAGCAGCATCTCTCGGCGGATATGAAATTGCAACATATTCTTTCGTATCTCCTAAGTATTTTGATAAAATCAGACTTCCTGAGGACAGCAAGCTCCGCAAGGTTGTAAGAATTGTAAATCCTCTTGGTGAGGACACAAGTGTTATGAGAACAACAACAATTCCTTCAATGCTTGATGTGCTTTCCTTTAACTACAATAACCGTAACGAAAAAGCTTGTCTTTTTGAGATTTCTAAGGAGTATATTCCTGTTGAAGAAAAGCGCAATTATGAGGGCGATGAGGCAATTCTGGTAAACAGTGGAAAACCTCGTCACGAGTACAAATATCAGCTTCCCGATGAGCCTCAGAGACTTACAGTTGGTATGTACGGCGGAGATGCTGATTTCTACACATTAAAGGGAATGATTGAGCAGATTTTTGCTGAAATCAATATAAGTGACGTTGAGTATATCCGTGCAAACGACTGTGACGAATTTGATGAGAAATCCGCATTCCATCCCGGAAGAAGTGCGGTTATTGTCAAGGACGGCAAGTATCTTGGAATTATGGGAGAGATTCATCCCGAAGTACAGGAAAATTACAAGCTTGGCGCAAAGACTTATGCAGCAAAGCTGAATATACCTGAAATGCTTGAACTTTCAAGCGATGAAATAACATACAGACCTCTGCCTAAGTTCCCTGCATCAACCCGTGACCTTAGCGTTATAGTTGATGATGAAGTACCTGTAGCAGAGCTTGAAAAAGCTATCCGTGGAGCAGTAGGCAAGATTCTTGAAAAGGTTACACTGTTTGACGTATACAAGGGCAAGCAGATTGAGGAAGGTAAGAAGTCCGTATCTTACTCAATTTCAATGCGTTCACACGAAGGTACACTCACAGATGAGCAGGCTGACGGTGCAATGAAAAAGGCACTCAAAGCACTTGCTGAAATTGGTGCAGAGTTGAGAATGTAATTCAATATATACACGTAAAAATCCCGTCAGCGAATTCTGACGGGATTTTCTATGGGAAAGTCAATTAGAGGTAATCATGCTTTTAAAGGAAGGTCTGCTAAGCTGATAAGATTTGCATCAATTTTCTGAATTACAAGTGCATCATCAGCGGAAATTCCCTTCTCGCCGTTTACATCGGCATTAAGTACACCCTGTGCTGAAAGAGAATATTCATCATTATTGCCCAGTGACTGGAGAATTGCTGTAGCATCTGCAATTGTAACTTTTCCGTCGCAGTTAGCATCTCCGTAAACAATATTTGAAGGTGTTTCAGTGGGCTTTGTAGTTGTTACAGTGGGTTTTGTGGGAGCTGTAGTAGGAGTAGTTGTAGGTTCAGTTTTATCCTGCTCACCTGTGTTTTCGTATTCGTAAACTACTTCAATCTTTTTATATTCTACAGAAATAGTATCCTCTACATCTGCCTCAGCTTTTTCAGATGCATCCCACCATTTCTGTAATTCAATCTTGCCGTCTGCAACAACAGCGTTTACAATTTCTTCCTCATCGTCAACAGTTTTTGTAAGTGTACCGTCAAACTCAACTGATGCAAGTGAATTCTTGCCAAGAGGTAAATTATAGCTCTTTGAAGTCCAGAAATCATT
>JAFXAJ010000029.1 GCA_017517145.1 Ruminococcus sp. | reverse complement strand
TTCTGCTTCTTTAAGCTTGCGGTAATTTTCAACAGTTGTAGCGGCAATATTTACATTAACTCGTCTGATAGCGCCATTCTTGTGCTTGATAGCGTAAATTGTCTTAATGCAGTCAATGATGTATTCAATAGGATTATTTACAGGGTCCTCGCCTGCTTCGATAGCAAGTCTTTTATGTCCCATATCCTGAAGTGCGATAACCTCTTTTTCAACTTCCTCCATTGTAAGCTTTTTACGGGGAATCTCCTTATTCTGAATGTGATAAGGACAGTATACGCACTGATTCACGCAGTAATTCGAAAGATACAGCGGCGCAAACATTACAATTCTGTCACCATAGAAATTTTCCTTAATTTCATTGGCAAGAGCGTAAATTTTCTCCGTCATTTCGGGAATATCACAGGCAAGAAGAACGCTTGCATCTCTGTGGGAAAGACCTGCACATTCAACGCCTCTGCCGGTCTTTTTAGGACGAGCCTTTTCAAGGATCTCCTCAATAAGCGCTCTGTTGCTCTTATTAGCCTCAGCATATTCGAGAGTTTCAAGTATTTCTTCGTGATTAATAAACTCCTCAGCCTTTAAAGATTTTACATCATACATAACATATTCCTCCGTTACTTTTTTGATATTGCGGCTTTTACCGATACACCGCTGATATGTCCCAGTTTTCCTGTAAGACAGCTTATTTTGTCGGGCGTTGCGTCAACAGCTACAGATATTACGGAAACTCCACGTTCCCTGTATGGTATACCCATTCTGCCGATTATTATTTCATTGAACTCGTGCAGTACTTTGTTTACCTCGTCAACTGCCGATATATCGTCAATAACTATTGCTGCTACTGCTATTCTTTTTTCTTCCATACTCCCTCCCAACAAAAAGCCCCACAGATACAGTGGGGCATAAAATTCAGCATACTCCGTAGACCGCAAACAGGAAGCCCCTGAATACGGAAAATCAGATTGTTTGTAATGCCGATAACGGAATAAATCCCGCTGCCCGCACTTATATTATATCACTTTGTTAAACAAATGTCAATGCATTTCGCCACATTATTATTACACCTGCATTTTTTCACATTCATCACAAAATATACATAATAACGCCATAAAAATTTTATATTCTTCATTATTCTATCTCTCTTGAAATTCTTTTAAAAAACTGTTATAATTATAAGGTATGAATGTTATGAATAAGTAAATGGACAAGCCGAATACTCCATAAGGGTTCTCTGAAACAGGAATATGTGCAGAATTCCGTATATGGCAAATATCAGCTGTGACGAAGTTTTCAGAATCTCCCACACACCGAATCATAACATCAAAATCGAAAAACAGCTTAAAGGATTCTCTAAAATCATGAGAAATTTTAGGGCTTCTCTTTAGAAAATTCTTTATAAAAGCAGATTGGAGACGATAATGGAAAACAAATCAAAAGAATTTAAACCCTACATACCCGCCGACAAAGTAACCCCCGAACTTACAGTTACTTCAATAATAATGGGTATACTCCTCGCCGTTATTTTCGGTGCTGCCAACGCTTATCTGGGATTAAGAGTTGGTATGACTGTTTCGGCTTCTATCCCTGCGGCAGTTATTGCCATGGGTGTTATCAGAGTTCTTCTCAAAAGAAACTCAATTCTCGAAAGCAACCTTGTCCAGACTATTGGCTCAGCAGGTGAATCTCTTGCTGCAGGTACTATTTTTACACTTCCTGCTCTTTTCCTCTGGGCTAAGGACGGAGTAACGGACAAGCCCGGAATCCTTGAAATTACACTTATTTCCCTTATCGGAGGACTTCTCGGCATATTCTTCATGGTTCCTCTCAGAAACGCACTTATCGTAAGGGAACACGGCACTCTCCCCTATCCCGAGGGTACAGCTTGTGCTGAAATCCTTCTCGCAGGCGAAAACGGCGGCGCAAGCGCTTCAACTGTATTCGCAGGCATGGGATTCGCAGCTGTATTCAAGCTTATCATTGATGGATTAAAGGCTGTTCCCGGCGAAGTTGCTTTCAGAGTAAAGGGCTTTGCAGGTGAAATCGGTACTCAGATTTATCCCGCTGTAATGAGCGTTGGTTATATCTGCGGATTCAGAATTTCTTCCTATATGTTCTCAGGCGGTATTCTTAGCTGGCTGGTGCTTATCCCCCTTATCGTTCTTTTCGGCGAGAACGTTGTTATGTATCCCAGCACAGAAGCTTCCATTGGTGAAATTTTTGCAGCTGAAGGCGCTTCAGGAATCTGGAGCAACTACGTCCGCTATATCGGCGCAGGCGCTCTTGCTGCCGGCGGTATCATCAGCCTTATAAAATCACTTCCCCTTATTATCCGCACATTCAAAGACGCTATCAAGAGCATGAGCGATAAATCAGGCGTAAAATCAAACGACAGAACATTTCAGGATATAAACTTAAAAATAGTTATTACAGCTATTATTATACTTACACTTCTTGTATGGCTTATCCCTGCAATTCCTGTAACTCTTCTCGGTGCATTTATTATCGTTATATTCGGTTTCTTCTTTGCTACCGTTTCTTCAAGAATGGTTGGCCTTGTAGGAAGCAGCAACAACCCCGTTTCAGGCATGGCAATTGCTACACTTCTTATTTCTACACTTATACTCAAAATTACAGGTCAGAGCGGTGCTGAGGGCATGACAGCCGCTATTGCTATCGGTTCTGTTATCTGTATCGTCGCAGCTATTGCAGGTGATACATCTCAGGACCTCAAAACAGGATATATCCTCGGTTCTACTCCTAAAAAACAGCAGATAGGCGAAATTATCGGCGTAGTTGCAGCTGCTCTTACTATCGGTGCTACTCTTTATCTTCTTGATAACGAAATGGGCTTCGGTACTGATACGCTTCCTGCACCTCAGGCAACTCTTATGAAAATGATCGTTGAGGGCGTTATGAGCGCTGACCTCCCATGGAATCTCGTATTTATCGGTGTATTTATCGCTGTTCTCGTTGAAATTATCGGTATCCCCGTACTTCCTTTTGCTATCGGTGTTTATCTCCCTGTTCATCTTAATGCTTGCATTATGGTGGGCGGTATCATCCGTCTTATCTTCGACAAGATGAAAACAGATAAAATCGGTGAGCAGCGCAAGAAAGACATTATCAACGACGGTATCCTTTTCAGCTCAGGCATGATTGCAGGCGAAGGTCTTGTAGGCGTTCTCATTGCTCTCCTTGCTGTATTTGAAATTGACAAGGTTATTGATATTTCCGGTATGATAAATCTTCCTGAGTGGGCTTCTACAGCTTCAAGTCTTGTGCTGTTTGCCCTTATCATACTTTCGCTCCTTAAATTCTCTATATGGAAAAAGCCTGCAAAGGTAAAAAAAGCTGATGAAAAGTAAATCCAAAGGAGAAAATTTCGTTGAAAAAATTCCCGTAAAAAGCAGTGAGATTCAGTGGTCTGCCGATGATGACGGACTCGTTACACTCCATGTAGAAAATAAGGGAATTGCCAACAGAATTGCACAGAAGCTTATAAAAAAACCGAAAATCTCCCATATTCATCTGGACGAAATGGGCAGCTTTATATGGCTTCTGATTGACGGAGAAAAATCAGTTTTCGATATTGGCAAGCCCGTTGAGGAACACTTCGGCGAAAAGGCTCTGCCCCTGTATGAACGTCTTTCAATGTTTATACGCTCTCTCGAAACAAACGGCTTTGTTTCCTGCAAAAACGCTGATTCTTCGTCAGAAAACTAATTCGTCATACTTTCCTGTCAATGACGACAGGATATGTATATATATCCCCGGCTATGTTTTTTGCCGGTGAAGGAGGACTATTTATGGATTCAAACAAAAGACCTGAAACAATGGTACGTATCACTACGCCCGAACTGGCGGCTGCTTTCATTGATGAGCAGATAGCTGCTGTTAAAGCTCAGGTAGGCGACAAAAAAGTTCTGCTTGCTCTTTCAGGCGGCGTTGACAGCTCAGTTGTTGCTGCTCTGCTTATCAAAGCTATCGGCAAGCAGCTCGTTTGCGTTCACGTTAATCACGGACTTATGCGCAAGGGCGAAAGCGAACAGGTTATTGAAGTTTTCAAGAATCAGCTTGACGCTAACCTTATCTATATCGATGCTACAGACCGTTTCCTCGATCTGCTGGCCGGCGTTGACGCTCCTGAGAAAAAGCGTAAAATCATTGGCGGCGAATTTATCAAGGTTTTCGATGAGGAAGCAAGCAAGCTTGAAGGTATCTCTTTCCTCGCTCAGGGTACTATCTATCCCGATATTCTCGAAAGCGACGGCGTAAAGGCACATCACAACGTTGGCGGACTTCCCGAAGATATGCAGTTTGAACTGGTTGAGCCTGTAAAACTGCTCTACAAGGATGAGGTTCGTGTTGTTGGTAAGGCTCTTGGACTTCCTGCTTCTATGGTTGACCGTCAGCCCTTCCCCGGCCCCGGTCTTGGCGTAAGATGTCTTGGCGCTATCACTCGTGACCGTCTCAATGCTCTCCGTGAAGCTGACGCTATCCTCCGTGAAGAATTCGATAATGCAGGTCTTAATCAGACTGTATGGCAGTACTTCATCGCTGTTCCTGATATGAAGAGCGTTGGCGTTAAGGACAGCAAAAGATACGAGGGCTGGCCTGCTATCATTCGTGCTGTAAATACTACAGACGCTATGAGCGCTACTATCGAGGAAATTCCTTACCCCCTCCTCCACAAGATTACTGAACGTATTACTTCCGAGGTTGAGGGTATTAACCGTGTCCTCTATGACCTTACTCCCAAGCCTATTGGCACTATTGAGTGGGAATAATAAACAAGACCTCAGAAACAGCGTAATAACGTGCTTTTCGTGGCATAGTTAAGCTGAATGGCAACGATTTGGCAACAAATCTCGATTATCGGCAACAGTTATAAATATTCTGTCTGAAAAGATAAGAGCTATCTGATTCATTTGCGAATCGGATAGCTCTTTTTGTTTTATTTACTCTTGAGGGTTTTCTCAATTTCTTTAAGCTGCTGTTTACTCTCTTTGTCAGACAAGTAGTTTTCGAGCATTAATATTATGATTGTTCTCATTGCAGGATACAAATCATAACATTCATCTTCTTCATATTCATGTATTCCCTTGCTAAGCACTGAATATATCTTACTTTTTTGTGAATCCAGTTCGGGAGGGATAATATGCATCTTATTATCTACCGCTTTCATTTTTTCATCAAAAGACGCATTGCTCTTTTTTATAGTATCAGGTAATTTAGCATATTCCTTTTCGACCATATGCTCATATATTCTTCTTAGATAAACAAAAGATGCAATACCCATATGTTGGGAATAAGCATTTATTGAACGTACTAACTCTATATAGTATTTTTTGATTACTTTTAAGCTTTTGTATTTTTGTATTTCGAGTTCTTCCTTTGATGCCAAAGAAGGATACTGACCTATTTTGGTTACAGTGTTACCTTTGAACATCAGCGTATAATAATGAATTCTTTTGCATCCTGTACAGAAAAACAGATAGTCTATAAAAAATGGTTGATTTCTATATGGTTCAGTAATACTACGAAATATAGGATTTTGGCTATCTTTACTGTATTCTGCCAATTTACAAAGCGTATCATGAATATACGGATCACAATTCCATTCAAATACACTATTTTCAGAACAATAGTCACAAAAATCATGATCTATCATTCGTGAAAAGCCCGCAAAAGAAGAATACCACTTTGCATCAAATTCAACTGTTTTATATAATGGTTCTGATAAAATGAAGTTTTGCAAGAATTTATAAGCAATTACAGATTCGTCCATTTCACTCATTGATCTGTTTCCTCTTTTCTGCCCATTCTTCCGCCTCCGACCTCGGATACCTGTATCTCCACTGGTCGTACTCCTCACGGCTGATCTCCCCGTTGCGATATTTCTGAGCCATTTTCTCCCACGGTTCGAGCAGACCTGTCATCTTTGCAAAGGTCGGACCGTTCTGCCTGTTGATGCGGATACAGATCTCGCCGTCTAGACGGTCGATCTTGAAGCCGTATAAGTCCTCTAAAGCAAATAGTGTGTGCATTACACCTGTATAGCTGTCAATATTCGGCACATTAAGTGCTTCGGTAGACACACCCAAAACATCTGCAAGCATAGCAACTAAATCGGCTTTTGGTGTGCGAGAACCTGATTCATACTGAGCCATACGAATGTCAGCAGTTCTCTCAGAAAAACCGACTTTCTGTCCTAAAAATTTCTGTGTCATTCCTCTTAAGTTTCTTATAAAACGAATTCGCTCACCAATTGACATAAAATTACCTCCAGTAACTATATCGAATTTTCAGTTCGACACTTTTAACAAGTCTATTATAGCATATATGTTTAGTATTTGTCAAGATAGCAGAAATAAAAATGTTTAGTAAAAAATCACTTGACATAACTTATTTTGTTTAGTATAATAGAGATGCACTTAATCAGATAGTGTTAAGTTAAGAAGGAGAGGTGAACAAAAATGACAGATAAAAACTTTATGCGTGTAGAAGATGTTGCCAGAGAATTGGATGTTTCAAAGTCCTATGCCTACAAAGTTGTGCAGAAACTCAATAAGGAACTTTCAGACAAAGGATATATAACTATCTCAGGCAGAATCAACAGACAATATTTTCTTGAAAGAACTTGCTATAACGGTAATTTAGAAGATAAAAAAAGGAGATAATACTATGTCAGTTTATAAGGACGGAAACAAATGGCGTGTAATATATCGTTACACCGATAGCCGTGGTGAACGCAAGCAGACACAGAAGCGTGGGTTCTCAACAAAGAAAGAGGCTCAGGCGTGGGAGCGTGAGCAGATGAAAAAGACGGAATCCAGCCTTGATATGACTTTCGAGAGTTTCTCGGAGATATACTTCGAGGACATGAAGAAACGTCTGAAAGACAACACATGGCACACCAAGGAGCATATCCTCCGCACAAAGCTGATCCCGTTTTTCGGGAAAAGAAAGATGTGCGACATTCAGCCCAAAGATGTGATAGCATGGCAGAACGAAATGCTCGGAGGTTCGACCAAGACAGGCAAGCCCTACTCGCCTGTGTATCTGAAAACGCTACACAATCAGCTCAGTGCCGTGTTCAACTATGCGGTGAAATTCTACGGACTGCCAAGCAATCCCGCAGCCAAGGCAGGCAATATGGGGAAAGCAAAAAATAGAGAAATGCTGTTTTGGACACAAGACGAATACAAAAGATTTGCAGAAGTAATAATGGACAAGCCGATTTCATTCTATGCCTTTGAAATGCTTTATTGGTGCGGAATTCGTGAGGGTGAACTGCTTGCCTTGACACCTGCGGATTTTGACTTTGAAAAGCATACCGTTACAATTACAAAATCCTATCAGCGTATCAAAGGACAAGATGTTATTACAGATCCCAAAACTTCCAAAAGTAATCGTGTAATAAAAATGCCTGATTTTCTTTCTCAGGAGATTCAGGATTTCATCGGACAGCTTTACGGTATCGGAGAACATGACCGTATGTTCATGATAACCAAGAGCTTCCTTCATCACGAAATGGACAGAGGGTCGAAAGAATCAGGAGTGAAGCGTATCCGTATTCATGACCTCAGACACTCGCATATCTCTCTGCTCATTGAAATGGGGTTCTCTGCCGTTGCTATCGCAGACAGGGTTGGTCACGAGAGCATTGATATTACCTATCGTTATGCTCACCTGTTCCCCAGTACGCAGAATGAAATGGCGGACAGACTCAGCGACCTGAGAAGCGATGATACGGAGGGAGGTGAAGATGATGTCAGCAAAGAACCTTGACAGCAAGGGCAGATTCAGGGCGAGGACGATTGGTTTTCGGGTATCCCCCGAAGAAGACAAACTGATCAACTCGGCTGTGGCACTCTCAGGACTGACCAAGCAGGACTACATCGTGAAGCGGCTTCTCTGCCGTGATGTGGTCGTACAGGGCAATCCGAGAGTGTACAAGGCTCTGAAAAATCAGCTTGTAGAAGTCCTCGGTGAGCTCCGAAGAATACAGAACGGCTCTGCTGTGGACGATGAGCTGCTGTCCACGATACAGCTCATTACAACAACTCTGAATGGTCTGAAAGGAGATAGAGAATGACCGAAGAAAGAGAAATGACCGCTCTTGACGCACCTGTTGGCGCAGGTGCAGAGCAGTCATCAGAATTAACACCTACTATTATACCAGACTATGGGGAGAATTTCAACCCCTCAGCCGAGGAAATGTTCGAGGCTCAGATGCAGTACGAACAGGAGATGCAGGCACAGGCTCAGGCGGAGCGTGAATCCGCACCCGGCTTTATGCAGACTGTTTCGATGCCGGAACTTTATGAGATGGTCTATCCGGGCAAACCGCCGATCATTGACCACTTCCTTTATCCAGGCACTTACCTGTTCGTGGGAGCGCCAAAGGTCGGAAAGAGCTTTATGATGGCTCAGATCGCCTATCATGTCAGTTCGGGTACACCAATGTGGAACTATTCTGTTCGCAAGGGTACGGTGCTGTATCTCGCTCTCGAAGATGATTACCGCAGATTGCAGGAACGCCTGTATCGAATGTTCGGCACGGAGACAACGCCCGATCTTTTCTTTTCAATTGCTTCCAAGTCGCTGAATGAGGGGCTGCTCGATCAGCTCGACACGTTCCTGAACGAACACCCCGAAACCTCAGTTGTCATCATCGACACCTTGCAGAAAGTGCGTGAAGCGGAGGGCGACACTTACAGCTATGCCCGTGATTACGATATTATCGCAGGGCTGAAAGCGTTTGCGGACAGAACGGGAATCTGCCTGATACTTGTTCACCACACTCGCAAGCAGAAGTCCGATGATAATTTCGACCGCATATCAGGCACGAACGGTCTGCTCGGAGCAGCGGACGGAGCGTTCATCATGTACAAGAATAAGCGTTCCGACGGTGATGCTACTATTGAGGTATCTGGCAGAGATCAGCCGGACAAGAAGTACATGCTCTCCCGAAATAAAGAAACGCTGTGTTGGGAACTGAGCGGAGAGAAATCTCCCGAATACACGGAGCCGCCTGAGCCTGTACTTGAAGCGATAGGCGGATTCATCAATGCGGACAATCCGACTTGGGAGGGTACGGCGACCGAGCTGATCGAAAAGCTGGAGCTTGACATCAAGCCGAATGCTCTTTCGCTGAAACTGAATGTCAATGCAGGAAAGCTGTATAATCTTTTCTTTGTGCAGTACAGCAATTCCAGAAGTCACAAGGGCAGAAAGATCACGCTCCGCTATGACAAGAATCACCCTATCATAGTTGAGCCTGAATCGGATACCGATGATACTGCCGAGGACGAGTTTCAGTATCACCCTGTTGATGGCGATCCTAAAGCAACGGTGTGTTATGTCAGAGGTGATAGCGGAAACAAGTCTTTTCACGATATGACTGATGCAGAAAAGGAAAACTTTCTCGCTACAAGTTATTGAGCGTGACGATGTGTGACGGTCGTGACGATATTTGTGAGGTCTCAAAAAGACCGTCACCATCGACACGCATCGTCACGGGGACTGTGGTTTTCAAAAAATGTAATGCGGATATTTGCAGATTTTTTCTTTTCAGAAGATACGATTTCTGCAAAAACTGCGGTAACGATTTTTGATTCCTGTACCCACATTTCGGCTGCTGAGTCAGCCGATAAAAGCCCCGCAGGGCGCAATAGATACTTTTGATAGACGGTTGCTCGGCTGTCGAAAGTATCTTTGCGTTACTCTTGCCAAGAGTAACAGAAGCTAATTTGGCTCCTGCCGAATTATTCGGTGCTCCGCACCGATCGCCTGCTGTGCAGGCTCATCCATTTTCTCAGCCGCATCAGCGGCATATTCATAAGGAGAGTGATCGTATAGTACAAAGAACTC
>JAFXAJ010000002.1 GCA_017517145.1 Ruminococcus sp. | reverse complement strand
TGGCATAAGACAGGGATTTGTCAGCATTACGGGCAAATCTCTTTCAATTGCAAGAGTAAGGGCAAAAAATCCCCCAAGACTTGTGCCTGTTATCATATCGACCTGATTTTCGTCAAGGATTTTCCGCAATTCCGCAAAAACGTATTCGGGCGAATCCTTGCTATAGTCAAACTGCGGAGATATTGTATCAACTCCCAGTGAGTGCAAAGCCGAATATACGGCATTGTGGGCATTTCCCTTATATCCGTGAATTGTAAGAATTTTCATAAATAATCCCCTTTCAATAAAAGCCTTTAGACGTGAGCCTTAAGCTCAGGACTAAAGGCTGAGAATGTCAAAAATAAATTTCGTACTTAAGGGCAGATAATATCCGCTCCTGCTAATGGCTATATCAGTTCTTCATCTCAAAGTTTTCACCAAGAATGTCCTTGTTAGCTTCAAGAATAGGCTTGATGAAATCTGCAAGGAACTCGTCAACCTGCTGTGAACTTCTGCCAGTATAATTTTCAGGCTTCAGAACAGCGTCAAGTTCTTCCTTTGTAACCATAAACATGGGGTCAGCAAGAATAAGTTCGCAGAGGTTATTGTCTTTTCCGTAAACCTTAACCTGCTCGCCAGCCATCATAGAGTAATCCATAATTCTGTCGTGAAGCTCCTGACGGTTTCCGCCCTTCTTAACAGCGTTCATCATTACGTTTTCGCTTGCCATAAAGGGAAGCTCTGCCATTACACGGCGGCGGATAATTTCGGGATAAACCACAAGTCCGTCAGTAACGTTCATCATGATGTTGAGTATAGCGTCAACGCCGAGGAATGCCTCAGCTACGGAAATACGCTTGTTTGCGGAGTCGTCAAGAGTTCTCTCGAACCACTGTGTACCTGCTGTAAATGCAGGGTTAAGGCTGTCAATCATTACATAACGTGCAAGGGAAGTAATTCTCTCGCATCTCATAGGATTACGCTTGTAAGCCATAGCAGATGAGCCGATCTGCTTCTTTTCACGAGGTTCTTCCATTTCCTTGAAGCTCTGGAGAAGTCTCATATCGTTGGAGAATTTGCTTGCTGTCTGAGCAATTCCGCTGAGAACAGCAAGAACCTGAGAGTCAACCTTTCTTGAATAAGTCTGACCTGAAACAGGAACAACAGAATCAAAGCCCATTTCTTCTGCAATCATTCTTTCAAGCTCCTTGATTTTATCTGTATCGCCCTCGAAAAGCTCCATGAATGAAGCCTGAGTACCTGTAGTACCCTTTGAGCCGAGGAGGCTGAGAGTTGACATTCTGTATTCAAGGTCGTTGAAATCCATAAGAAGTTCATTAAGCCAGAGAGTAGCTCTCTTGCCGACTGTTGTAAGCTGAGCTGGCTGGAGGTGAGTATAAGCCAAACAGGGCATATTTTTGTATTCTTCTGCAAATTTTGCAAGGTTGTTCATAACGTTGATAAGCTTTCTGCGGACAACTTTAAGAGCGTCACGCATGATGATAACGTCTGTATTATCGCCTACATAGCAGGAAGTAGCGCCGAGGTGAATGATACCTGCTGCATCGGGGCAAGCCTGTCCGTAAGTAAATACGTGAGCCATTACGTCATGACGTGTGATTTTCTCACGCTCAGCTGCCATATCGTAGTCAACATCGCTGATATGCTTCTCAAGCTGCTTTACCTGTGCTTCTGTAACAGGCAGACCAAGTTTCATTTCAGCTCTTGCAAGGGCAACCCAGAGCTTTCTCCATGTTGTAAATTTCTTATCAGCGGAGAAGATGTACTGCATTTCCTCGCTGGCATATCTTGTGCAAAAGGGTGATTCATAGCTGTTTACGTTTCCACTCATAATTATACTCCTTAATTTTCGGTATTTTCATACCTTTTATTTCCTTTCAATTATATCATTTTATAGGGGTGATGTCAAGTTTTACGGTCAAACATACTAATAAATCAAAATTAAAAGCCGCACGTTAAATGTGTTCAAATTAACGTGCGGCTGATTTTTTATTCTCCATACCATTCTTCATCAGTAAAGAACATTTCAGAGGGAAGATTTCCTCTGTATCCGATATTTGCGATGTGAAGTCTGTGTTTGGGGTAACAATCCTTTGTGCATTGTATATTATGCAGCAGGCTGTCCCTCATTAACCATATAAGCGTTTTTTCAACATCATCTATAAGGGAACTGTAATTTTCCCAAGACAGACTTTTATGAGAAACTATCTCTCCTAATCTGACCTGTTTAACTCCTCGATAATCATCAATCCAGCTTTTAGAATGCGGTTCCAAGCGGCTTTTATAACTAAAAATTGTTTTTCCTATGTACAAATCGGAAATATTACCGCCAAAATTTCTTGTGATATAATAAAGCCCAACATTTTGCATAGTGTCATCACAAAGAATGTTTTCTATATCTTTTGGATAAGACCACTCTATTACAACATTTTTCACCCTTTACCACTCCAATCTCACAAAAAAGCTTCATTTTGCGTTTACTTCTCGCATTTTTACAAAACTCAACTCAAAAATGCCTGATTTTGCGTTTACTTCTCGCATTTTCACGAAACTTAACTCAAAAAATCTAATTTTTGCGTTTACATATACAATTATATCACTAAGAAACGCAAAAGTCAACGTTTTTGCGATATACACAAAAAGAAACGAGCCCTTGGAGTAAAAGGACTCGTTTCCATAAGGAGGTGGAGTATATATTTGTAGAAATTATCTGAATTAAAGGTTATGTCGTGCTTCGGGAAAAATCCCGAAGCCGCTTTATTGTCATGCAAGTTGTCATGTCGAATGTCATACAAAGCTGTAAAAATTCTGTCATACAGGCTGTCGGATAAAAAATGTCGTGCATGATGTCTCAATAAAATGTCATATAAGCTGTCAGAAATTCTGTCAAATCAAGTGTCTTGCAATGCTGTCGTATAGAACCTGACCTGTTATCAGGACTGTTCACTTATGATGATTGAAACACGGTTCTGGATAATTTCAGCTGTCTGTTCTGCAGTTTTATCTCCTGCGAAATAAGCTTCAGCTTCCTCAGTAATTATGTTGTAAACGGTTTCATCGTATGCGAAAGAAGCTGTGCCGGCATTGAGAATATATTCCTCAAGGTAGTCACGTTCTTCCTTTGTAAGATTGGGAACTTCAATTTCCTCACCGTATGAATAATAAGTATCCTTGTAAGTTTGTTTTTTGCCTTCTTCGTCGATATAGTACGGGTCTTCCATTGTGTCGTCAAGCTTCTTTGTGAAAGCACTCTTTAAAGCGGGAATTTCATAGAGATACTCCTCTGACTGGTATTTATCATTAAAGAATTCGCATATAAATTTCCAGCAGATGTCCTTAGCGTCTGAAGTTTCCATAATAGCAAAGGATCTCTGAGTGAAGATATTAGCGCCTTTGCCGTTGTATGTGGGAATACCTACGAGAGAAATAGGCTCACCGAACTGACCGTGAATAGCATGAGCATAATTTCTCAGATCATCAAGATAAACATCACCGAGAAGCGCTTTATCGTTGCGGAGAGCAATTTCGGATTCCTTCCAGTATTCTTCCATTTCTTCATTTGTAGCATTTTCCCAGTCGATTTCATCACCTTCGCCCTCATTGGGGAACTGGTTGCAGAATTTCAACATTTTTATAAATTCAGGGCTGTCGAAATTGCAGGTAGCATTTTCAGTATCAATGAAATCGTTGGAAAGCATGATGAAATTCTGTAAGATAACCATGTTTGTATTGTCAGTGTTGAGAAGCTTGGTGCCTTCAGGGAGAGATTCAAAAACAGCAAAAGCTTCATCGGGAGTCCATTTGTCCTTGTCAAAGAATTTGGATTTGCAGGCAAGGGTCATAACAGAGAATGAAGGTGCAATAGAAGTGAGTTTTCCGTCACGTTCACAGTAATTGAGAATAGTGGGAACAATATCATCTCTTGAAAGACCGTCGCCATTGTCGAGATATGTGTAGAGGTCGGTGAGAGCACCCTTCTTTGACAGATTGCTGAAAAGATTTGAGCTTGAGGGCATACAGATAAGGTCAATATCCTTACCGGAAGCAATATCCTGTTTAAGCTGCTTATAGGGGTCGTTTACAGTTGTTTCGCTTTCTTCGTCCCATTCGTAGTACTGGCTGTAATCTTCAATTTTTATACGGCAGTCGGTATTGGATTTGTTGAATTCCTTAACAAGGTTTGTAATATTGGGGTCGCTGTACTCAACAACCATATTTATAATCTGAACATTTTCGATTTCGGAAGCGTCACGCTTTGTAAGGCGGTAGAAATTGGAGGTATTTGCTTCCCAATCGCGCTCGTAAATGATGAATTCGTCATTTTCAGCAGGAATTATAGACTGTATCTGATTTCCGGAGAGGTCGGAGTCAATCCAGTTAATGATTTCGTCCATCGTGCCGTCCTCTTTGACTCCAAAAAGTGCGTTGGAGGAGGAAAGGTATACGAGATGCTCTCCTGAACCTTTGACGAGACTATTGAAACCGAAGGAATTATCCTCAAGCTTGATTTTTTCGGTAGAAACGGTCATTGTTTCTGTGTCAAGGAATTTCAGATAAGCCCCGTCGTTTTCATAGGAAATAAAAGAGAATCTGCCCTTTGAATCTGAACCGTAAGCGTAAAAATAAGCGTCATCACCTAAGTCGATAGGGTCTGAAATATTTCCGTCCTTGTCGATAGTAACAAATATTTCATCTTCCATTGTGCTAATTGTAATGCAAATTTTTTCCTCTCCGACAGGGAATACCTGATTTACACCAAAGTAGTCTTCTTCATTTTCTGATGCGAATTTTTCTTTTAAGTCCTCAATTTCAGTTTCGTAAACGAGAGTTCCTTCTGAATCGAAGCAGTAGAGTTTGTAGGAGTAAACTGCGGCTTCTTCCATAGATTCATAGTCGAAGTTTTCATAGTCGAAGTCAGGGTCATTATAGTCGGGGAGTTCAAAATCGCCGTAGTCTATAATTGTTGCGAAAGCCATTATGTTGCCGTTTGTTGTTACGGTGACATTGCTGTATATTTCAACATTCTCACCTTCAGGAGCGGGAACTACAACTTCTTTAAAAGAGCTGAAATCAGCATCAGTAATATAGTTTTTCTGGTCACTTGAATTTTCAGTAATTCCGCTGAGGAAGATTTTTCCTGTATCTCCGAGGTAATTCATGACTTGGAGATAATCAAAGGGACATTCAGCTTCAATTGAAACAGCCTTATAGGATTTCTGCATTATTTCTTGCACCTGTTCTGCATTTTCTTTGCTGCCTGAACTGCTGCTTCCGCTGTTATTATCATTAATTTTTTCTGATTTGGTACAGGAAGCTGTTGAAATTATACATGACATAGCCATGATACCTGCGAGGAATTTTTTTAATCTGTTCATTTGTTTTTTCTCCTTCAATATAAATATTATAAATTTTGTCATTCCTTAGATTGTTTTAAAATCTTCTGCTGTTCTTTCTGTTCTTTTTTCTCTTTCTTTACTATACTCCGTCTGTAGAGAACTTTTGTTACAGTGTCACTGATTTTTGCTGTAATTTTTTTTCTTAATCTTCCGCCGGCTCTCCAGCCGATAACAATAAGGAGGAGCAGCGTAAGAATCGGAATGATATATGTCAGCCTGCGGAAGTAGTAAATTCCTGCAAGTCTGAATTCAGTAATACGTGAGGCATTTTCCCAGTAGGGATAAATAATAGCTTTGTCGGCAATTGCATAATCCGACAGCTTTTTGTACTTTTTAGCCAGTTCTGAGGGCTTGAATCGCTCTGTGTTATTTACAACAGTACTTGTGTAGGTGTATCCGTTTTTAAAATATTCACTGACAGCGTTGTATGCGAAGTTTTCAACAGGATTGGGAACAATACACTCATAGCAGGTGATTTCCTGTTCTGTGCTGTATTCGTCCATACCGCCGCCCAGCAGCTTCATGCCGTCGTAGGAGATATATGCACGGGAGAAATCCCCTGCTGTTTTTTTCTCCGCTTTTGTGTCAGGCAGTTCAATTACGCCTGAGATGTAGAATTTTACGCCGTTGATGTAGATGTTCATACCTGCGATGTCATCGGAGCCGTAAAGCTCCCACGCAAGATTTCTGTCGATAACAGCGCCGTCCTGCATGATGTCGCTTTCCGAGAAGAATGAGCCGTCAAGAAGCTTGAAGTCACGGAACAGGAAGAAATCACCGCCAACTGCCGTAATCATAGCTTCGGAGCGTCCTGTTCTGTCGCAGCGGACAGAGCATTGTCCGACGTTTACGCTGTAGGCTTCGGGAATGAACTTCTTCCCTTCTTCGGCAATGACACCTGCATTTTTAAGTTTGTCGGTGAGTATCTGCCGGACAAAGGGATAAGTGCCGGTAGTAAAGCCTGCATCTTCGGTGAAATAGCAGCTGAGCTGAACGTGTTCACCTTCGGGATCCCACCGTTGAGCAGCGTAGTTAGTACCCTGCTTGTGTGCGGTTGAGCTTCCTACAGCCGTAAGGACAAGCCCTGTCCCTATGGAGAGGATATTTGCAGCGGCAAGGGCAGCAATTAAAATCTTTTTGATTTTCATCAGCCCACCGCCTTATTCATCTTTCATACGAACCTGATCTCCGGGAGAAACCGGCTTACTTGCTGCCACAATAACGTAGTCGCCGTAGTTTATGCTGCCGCTTACAGCACTTGAAACCTCATCGGAGGAAATTACCTCAACGGGGATACGCTGAGCGTAGTAGCGGTTGCCCAGAGGAGAACTCTTTGACTGGACAGTGAGTACGAATGAGCCTTTATTATCTGTATATACGGCACTCTTGGGCACGATAGTGTCATAATTTCCGCTGCCGCAGGGAATGGACAGGTCAAGGTTAGTGCCTGATTCAACATCTCCTGTAATAGTGAAAACGAGGATACGGTTCTTGGAATTTGGAGTTGAATCATTTTTGATGTTAGTGAGAACAGCCTGAACATTTCCACTCCAGTTGTTAATAACTTCGGCTTCAACGCCCTTCTTGATTTTGCGTGTTTTTTCGCCGTCCACAATGATTTCAACGGTATAGCCCTCGGAAGAAATATCAATTGTAATAATTTCCATATCGGGCACAGTTTCGTCGCCTGCCTTAGCATTTACAGAGCTTACGATTCCGCTGTGTTTGGCGGTAATTTCAGTAGTTTCGTTTTCTTTTTTCAGTTCCTCAACTTTTTTCTTAGCCTTTTCAACATCTTTTTTCATAGCTTCAAGGCTGAGATTATCAAGTTTATCCTGATTTGCGTCATCTTTCTGAGTTTTTGCCAACTGAGCGATAAGGTCCTCAAGAGTACGCTGTTTAGCCTTTACATCTTCTTCAAGAACTTCGAGAGTCATGCCTTCGCTGCCCATACCTGACTCGTATTCTTCAACGAGTCCGGTATAGTATTCAATCTCATTTTCAGCGTTGGTAAGCTGAATGGAATATTCATTTCTCAGCTTGGATTTTCTTGTGTCGTAAGCAGTTAAAGCGTCATTTCTTGCAGTTTCTGCCAGTTCAGCTTCAGTTTTGGCATTTGCTATTTCTTCGGGAGAAACGGCAGTGGGAGCAGCTTCAGCTTCTTCTTCATCCTCACTGCTGCCTGAGAGCATAGCAGTGTATACGCCAAGTTTTTCCTGATAGAGTTTTTCAGCGTCCTCTGCGGCGGATTTCAGGTCAATAAGCTCGCCTGTATATTCTACGGGTGCGCCCATATACTCATCGGAATCAATGGCGGAAATTATAGCTGAAAGCTTTGTCTGGAACTTTGTAAGGGAATTAAGCTTTGCTTTGTTTTCCTTGTATGAATCCTTTTCAGCCTGAATATTTCCCTGATTTTCAGCAGCCTCGTCTCTTTTGCGGATAGCCTCGGAGAGGTCCTCACGGGCATTTTTTATAGCCTGATTTTCGGAAGTATAGTCTGCATCGGGAGCAAGAAGTGCTTTATTATACTCCAGTTCAAGGGTTTCAAGAGTTTCAATAGCGGCATTGAGTTCTTCGCTTTCGCCTGTACCAACAGTGAGAAGGACATCACCCTTTTCAACTTCCTGACCTGACTTTACCATAATAGTGTCGATTACCTTATTTCCGTCAACGGTAACGCCGTAGGACTGGTTAGAGAGGACAAGACCGCTTCCACGGAGACGCTCTGTAAGCTTGCCGCTTGTGGTGCGTTCAGTGGTGATTTGTGACAGGGATTTATTCATAATCGTATTTGAGAAGAAAGTGAGAAGGAGAAGCGCTGCGAGGAATATAATAAGTATAGTTTTTATAAGTTCACGTTTTCTTCTGGGATCATAATCTTCTTTATCGCCCTTAATATCTTTAGGGTCTTTTATTTCTTTTGTATCAGCCATGTTAACTGTATCCTTTCGTTATTTTGTGATTTATCCCTTGATGCCGCCGGAATAGGTGATGCCCTCAAGGAGATAGTCTTCGCCATAGAGGAACATTAGTATTGTAGGTACCATGTATACCGTACCAACGGCAAAGGCAAGTCCGATGTCGCCCGTGTTTATCTGCGACAGGAAAACTGACAGGGGGTGCATATCGCCTTCTTTCATAAGGACGAGGGGCTGTTCAACCATGTTCCAGTAGTCAATGAAAACGAGCATTGCAATGGAAACTATAGCGCCCTTGCAAAGGGGAATATGAATTTTTGTAAGAATCTGTAATTCACTTGCGCCGTCCAACTTGGCAGCTTCAACGTAGGAAATGGGAATACGTTTCATTACCTTGCTGAGAAGGAATACACTGAAAGGGGAGAATATACCCGGCAGAATAATCGCCCAGCGTGTGTTGAGAATATTGAACTTTTCAGCAACAAGGAAATTCGGTACAAGAGTAACCTGATAAGGCATTATCATAAGTATAATATATGTAAAGAAAATAATGCTCTTGAATTTGTTTGGGTATCTTGAAAAGCCGTAAGCAGTGAGAATTGCAAGAATCATCTGAAAAAGTGTAATCGGCACAGTGAGCGCTACAGAATTCCAGAATTTCAGGAGATAGTCGGGGTTTTTGAGCAGTACATTCTTGTACTGGTCAAAGGTGACTTTGTCGGGAATGAATTTCAGGTTGATATTCTCGGAAATGTAAGTTTTTTTATCCTCAGTCATATTCTCCAGCATAGCACCATAGTTAGCAGAGATTTCCGTAGATGTCATAAATGAGTTTGCAATAGTAAGGACGGTAGGCAGCACAAACATCAGAGCTGCCGTAAAAGCAAATATCGTAACAGCGATATTGAGGAATTTTTCTTTTCTGCGTATGTTCATCATTCCACATCCTTTCCGAAATAATTTTCAACGGCAAGGAGAATGGCGATAATAACAATCATAATAAGTGAGAAAAGAACCGCTGCCGCAGAGAGTTTCTGATAATCCAGACTGTTGAATGTATTATTCATGAAGTGCTGGAGCATATACATCTTATCGTATGGGTAATCACCTGTCAGGAGATATACTTCACGGAAGATTTTGAAAGAGTTGATAAGGGAGAGAATAAGTACAAAAAGAATAGTAGGGGAGAGGTATCTGAGCTTGATATGTATGAATTGATACCAGCCGCTTGCACCTTCCAGCTTGGCAACTTCAATTATGTCACGGGGGATACTTGCCAGAGCAGACATAAAGAGTATCATATTATATCCCATATTTTTCCAAAGGAACATGACGATAATAATAATCTGACCGTGAGAGGATTTCATCCAGTCAACAGGATTTCCGCCGAACATCTCAATAATCTGATTGAGAGTGCCGTTAGTGTGGAAAATTACCTGCCACACCAGTACAACAGAAGCTGTGGGAACCATCAGCGGACTGAGGAAAAGTGTGCGGACAAAGCTTTTTCCGGGAATATTTCTTTCCAGAACTACCGCAAGCCATAGTGAAAGGATGACGGCGAGAGGAACGGAAATAAGGGAGAAAGTTGCCGTGTTGACAGCGGCTTTTTTAAAGGCGACAGTTTCAATCAGCCGCTTGAAGTTTTCCAGACCAACGAAATCGTGCATAATCGGGTTGTTAATCATTGAGTAGTAGACGACAATTCCAAATGGTATAAGAAAGAAAATTAGAACGCCGATGAGACTTGGCATGACGCATAGGTTACTGAATATCCTTTCGCCGCGCCGTCCGCATTGGTCTTTGTGTTTTTTCAAATGTAACATCTCCTTTGCAATCGGGGGACGCCCCGTGTTTTGCTCTCTATATATAAGTGTTTTGAAAAGGCAAAAAAAACGAAGGTTTGAGAAATTTTTTTATTTTAACAAAATAACCTTTGTTTTTTGCTTTGCTGATTATTATGTCATAGATTTTTTGTGTCTGTAAATTTTGTCTGTTTTTCGGGGATTTTCGAGGGTTTCACCAAGGTTGTTGGAGGGGCTTAAAAGAATTTTTATTGCATTTAATAAAAAAATAAAACATAAAATTTTATTTTCAATTTGTTAACCTTAGTTTACAAACACTTGATTTTTTATCACAAACCGTATTAAACATAATAATACAGTTGCTACGATATTATGATAACATATACATGGGGTTTTGTCAATAGTTTTTTGAAAAAACTTTATACAAACACAGAATATTTTTTTGTTGCTGCTATGTAAAAATTATACAACTACAGTTTTAAAAAAATCAGAGTAAAATCTTAAAAATTTCTTATGAATTGGAAATTTTAATCAAACGGCAAAAGATTTCGTAGTGTGTCAAATTATTTGTGCATAACGCCAAAAATTAAAAATCCCCTTGACAAAGAGATATAATTGTGATATAATAATTAACGTTGAAACACAGAATGCGGGTGTAGTTCAATGGTAGAATTCCAGCCTTCCAAGCTGGTTACGTGGGTTCGATTCCCATCACCCGCTCCATTCAAAGCAGCTTTGGCTGCTGATTTTATCTATGCGCCTTTAACTCAGCTGGATAGAGTAACTGCCTTCTAAGCAGTAAGCCGCTGGTTCGAATCCAGCAAGGCGCGCTATATATGGTGGGTGTAGCTTAGCTGGTTAAAGCGT
>JAFXAJ010000001.1 GCA_017517145.1 Ruminococcus sp. | reverse complement strand
GGAGTCAGAGTCCGTTGCCTTACCGCTTGGCGACACCCCAGTTTCGATTTATTTTTGTGCTGTACTCATTCAGCTTTTATATTATAACACACTTTTTCGGGTTTGTCAAGGGTTTTTAAAAAATTTATTTTTTAATTATATCTTTCTATTGCAAATCTTGTAAAATAGAGATATAATATTACAAGAAGGACTTTTCATCCTACCAAATTGCAGGAGCTTAATATGAAAAAATTATATTTTATCGTGAATCTTATAGCCGGCAAAGGAACTATCGGCTCAATGATGGGTGAAATAATTGACGAATTTGTTAAATCCGATTATGAAGTCACTGTGCATATCACCCAAAGCGGCACTGATGCCCGAAAAAAAGCAAAATATGCCTGTCAAAACAGCTACGACCTTATCGTATGCGCAGGCGGTGACGGCACTCTCAGTCAGTGCCTCCATGGCATCATGGACAGCGAAAACAAACTGCCTATCGGATATATTCCTGCCGGCTCAACAAACGATTTCGCACGTACTCTCGGCATACCCAAAGCACCCATGGACGCTGTAAAATGGATTACCAACGGTGCTCCCCTACAGATAGACATCGGCTGCTTCAACGACAAATATTTCACGTATATAGCCGCTTTCGGAGCATTCACCAACGTGACTTATGAAACTTCCCAGCAGATAAAAAATGTCCTCGGTCATGCTTCCTACATCCTCAACGGACTGACTCAGATAACAAATCTGCGCTCAAAGCTTATGCGTATAGAATACAACGATACCGTCCTTGAAGATGATTTTATTTTCGGCATGGTCACGAATTCCGGCTCGGTTGCAGGACTTCTTTCCATGAACGATTTTCTGCTTGATGACGGCGTATTTGAAGTCACTCTTATTAAAAAGCCTGCGAATCTGGTTCAGTTCCAGAAAATAGTGCACTCCCTGCTGAATATCTCCGAGGAGATCGACAGGGAGTACATCAGATTTTTCCGCACCAACAAGATAACCTTCACTGCTCTTAACGACGAGCAGATTTCATGGACTCTTGACGGCGAATTTGGCGGTGATTTACCTGTAAACGTTGTGGAAAACCGCAGCAAAGCAATTGAAATTATGACAGGCGACAGAGATCAGTCTATTTTCTCTGACCCCAATACTATTTCGTAGCTTCCAATGCTTCTCTTACAGCAATACTCAGCTGATCGGCGCAGGATGTCGGTCTCATTCCGCAGGTATTACCTCTGAGCTTCGACTCAATCTGCTCCACAGTATAGCCCTCCACAAGCTTGGAAATAGCTTTAAGATTGCCGTTGCAGCCTCCCAGAAAACGAACGTTTGTTATAACATCGCCCTCAATATCGAATTTTATCTCTTTTGAGCATACCATTTTTGTTTTGTATGTGTATTCCATATTTTCACCTCGCTTTCTCTCCCCTGCTTTTGCGGGGATTTTTTATTTATAAATATAATATACAATACTAAACCCTGTTTCTTCTTTTTCGTTGACACATCTTAATATTTTCCCTGCATTTAGAATATCTAAAAGTACATCTTTGCTTGGATGTCCATATCCGTTTTTTAACCCAACAGAAATATAGAATATTTCTGAACTACCAAATTTATCCAAAACATCAAAATTAAAATTTTTTTTAGCTCCATGATGCGGAATCTGAAAAACATGAATGTTATCTATTTTTTTAGCATATTTTTCCAGTATCTTACTGTACATTTCGTTTTCCAGTTTACAATCACCTGTATACAGACAACCATTTCTCATATTACCATACGGTTCAAATCTGCTTACATACAACTTTTTTTCTTCTGGCTCTCCACTGGATTTGTAATAATTGCAACAAATCTCGTCTACATAAACGCAGCTACAAGAACCCGAATAA
This sequence comes from Ruminococcus sp., assembly GCA_017517145.1. GTDB lineage: Bacteria > Bacillota > Clostridia > Oscillospirales > Ruminococcaceae > Ruminococcus. The sequence continues at coordinate 4,055 of JAFXAJ010000001.1, read as the reverse complement.
AGAACCATGGAAAAACTATTCTTATCACTAATTTCACCCTTGAAAATGGTTTCTATTTTATCCCATTCACTCGATTCAATCTTGTCAATATTTTTAACACCTTCCATCTCACAAGCTTTCCTTACTTTTTCTTCAAGTTCCGCATTAGGCAGATTATAAGGAATATATTCCCATATATAAATATGGTTTCTATACGTTATAGATGTACCAGAAGGAATAGAATTTATTACAACATTGTTGTCATTATTTAAATCAAAAGCATTTTCATCTTCGCTGTCATTGCTTTCACTTGATACATATATAACTTTTGGATTCCCTTGTTTCTCTGGCATCGAATCAATTGCTTTCTGCGAATCTATAACAAAATCTCTGAAAAAACCTTCTTCTGCTAAACAGGCATAATATATTTTTAGTTCATCTGAAAGAAACGGAACAAAAATATACTCAACTTTACAGATACTTAACAAGTATTTAATGCCGTTTATATGGTCAACATGAAAGTGCGATATAAACAAAGCTTTTACAGTTTTACCTTTCAAAGTATCTATTTCTCTATGCAGAAATTCTTCTCCACTTTTACTTCCGCAGTCATAAACGATTACATCATCTTCAAAAGTCTCAGTATAAAATGCTCCCTGACCTACAGGATGAATTGTTCTTATCATACGCATAATATAACCTCACATTTCCACACTTTGCGGGGATTTTTTATTTTATCAACTCAATCAATTCTCCCCAGCCGCCGATATGATGACAAGGAAAATCTATTTTATTTATGTCGTTAAGAGGTCTGAATCTGTCGGGAATGTCCTGATTATCGTAGAAAACAGGGAACATTCCCACGTTTTTCGCACCTATAATATCAATGTCAATAACGTTTCCGCAGAACCAGATTTCCTCCGCTTTCAGCCCCGATTTACGTATTGCAAGGTCAAAAAAATGATAGTCGGGCTTGCGGAAAATATACTCGCTTGATGTCATGATAAATTCAAATTCATGCTCAGGAAAAACCTCTCCCATTGCACGAGTAAGAGCGTTTCCCGACCAGCAAAGATTGCTGACTATACCTGTGCGGATTCCCATTTTCCGCAGTTCAGCAAGCATTTCAGCAGCGTTTGGAGTTGCCACATTCTTTGCAAGAGTGGTGCAGATAATCCACTCTGCTTCCTCAATTGAAATGGAAAGCTTAATACCGAAATGCTCCAGAACATAGCGGAGAAAGATATGCTCGTGCAGTTCGATATATTCGCCTCTCAGCGCCTTGATTTCGTCAAAGAGTTCTTTTATGTAATCGGCAAATTCCTCTTTGGTGACATTATAAGGATTTTCGGTTATATAGGGAAAAATCGCACTGTTTCCTTCTGACATATTATAAGTCGGGTCACAAACAAGTGTTCCGCCGTAGTCGAATAAAATCATTTTCGGATTCATAGCATACTCCTTTCTTTGCGTAAAACTAAAGCGGACATAGTCCGCCTTAGTGTTTATTATTTAAACCATAGGAACTGTAACAGGTGTTACCGCAGCAGCAGGATGCTCACTGGGGGCATCTGTTCTGACAACCTTAACCTGATTGTAGCAGTCCATACCTGTACCGGCAGGAATAAGCTTACCGATAATAACGTTTTCTTTAAGTCCGAGAAGTCTGTCGCTCTTGCCTCTGATAGCCGCATCTGTAAGAGCCTTTGTTGTCTCCTGGAATGAAGCGGCTGACATAAAGCTGTCAGAATTTGATGACGCCTTGGTGATACCCTGAAGCACAGGTGAAAACTGTACAAGCTGTAAGTCATATTCACCTGAATCAATACGAGCCTGAAGATCTGAATTAATCTGGGTAATCTCTTTGCTGTCAACAAGTGTACCGGGAAGCAGATAGCTTGAACCGGATTCCTCAATCTTAACCTTACGGAGCATCTGACGGACAATAACCTCAATGTGCTTATCGTTGATGTCAACACCCTGTAAACGGTAAACCTTCTGTACTTCGTTGATAATATAGTTCTGTACTTCCATTGTACCGAGAATATTGAGAATGTCGGCAGGGTAAATATTACCTTCAGTAAGTCTTGTACCCTTAGGAATTACCTGACCCTCATCAACACGAATCTTGAAGTTGTAAGGAATCATATAGTTCTCAGACTCGCCGGTCTCATCGTTTGTAACAATAATATTACGTGTAGTCTTGACTTCTTCGATATGAACCTTACCTGTGATTCTTGAAAGAATAGCCGCACCCTTGGGACGTCTGCTCTCAAAGAGTTCCTCAACACGGGGAAGACCCTGTGTAATATCTTCCGCATCGGCAGAAGCAACGCCGCCGGTATGGAATGTTCTCATTGTAAGCTGTGTACCGGGCTCACCGATTGACTGTGCAGCGATAACGCCGACAGCTTCACCGACAGATACGATATTGTTGAATGCAAGGTTTGCACCGTAGCACTTAGCACATACACCTGTCTTTGCCTTACAGTTAAGAACTGAACGAATAGTAATCTTCTCCACGCCTGCTTCGATAATCTTCTTTGCATCTGCGTCACTGATAAGCTTGTTTTTTGAAACGATAAGCTCGCCTGCCTCATCACGGAGATCATCTGCAAGGAATCGTCCCACAAGACGCTCTGCGAAAGGCTCAACGACTTCGTTGCCGTTTTTGATTTCAAATACTTCGATACCGTCTGTTGTACCGCAGTCCTCTTCACGGATAATAACATCCTGTGAAACGTCAACAAGACGACGGGTAAGATAACCTGAGTCAGCAGTACGGAGAGCTGTATCGGCAAGTCCCTTTCTCGCACCTCGTGATGCGATAAAGTATTCCAGAATGTTAAGTCCCTCACGGTAGTTAGCTCTGATAGGAATCTCGATAACGCCGCCTGATGTGTTGGCGATAAGTCCACGCATACCTGCAAGCTGACGAATCTGTGAGATACTACCACGGGCACCGGAGTCAGCCATCATCCAGATAGGATTGTAGGGATCGAAGTTTTTCTTGAGGGCAGCAGTAACTCTGTCGTTTGTTTCAGTCCAGAGAGTAATAATCTTCTTGGACTTTTCCTGAGCAGAGATATAGCCGTACTCGTACTCTGTAGTAATCTGTTCAACCTCTGCATCAGCCTCAGCAAGAATACTTTTCTTCTGAGGAGGAATAGATGCGTCACATACTGCAACTGTAAGAGCAGCACGGGTTGAATATTTATATCCGAGGGCCTTGATTTTATCAAGAACCTCAGAAGTTGTTGTTGTACCGTGAATCTTGATACATCTTTCGATAATATCCGAAAGCTTCTTCTTTCCTACGAGGAATGAAATCTCAAGGTCGAACTGCTTATCTGAATTTGTTCTGTCAACATATCCAAGATTCTGGGGGATATTCTCGTTGAAGATAAGACGGCCTACAGTAGCGTCGATAATCTTTGATACCTTCTTGTCGCCTACATCCTTGGTAATCTTTACCTTAATGTTAGCGTGGAGAGATACATCGTGCTCGTAGTAAGCCATAAGAGCTTCGTTAACGTCACGGAACACCTTGCCTTCGCCGGGTTCGCCGGGTTTATCCATAGTCAGATAGTATGAACCAAGTACCATATCCTGTGAAGGAACAGCAACAGGCTTACCGTCTGAGGGCTTAAGCAGGTTATTTGCAGCAAGCATGAGGAAACGTGCCTCTGCCTGAGCTTCTGCTGAAAGGGGAAGATGTACAGCCATCTGGTCACCGTCGAAGTCAGCGTTGAAAGCTGAACATACGAGGGGGTGAAGCTTAATAGCACGGCCTTCAACAAGGATAGGCTCGAATGCCTGAATACCAAGACGGTGAAGCGTAGGAGCACGGTTGAGCATTACAGGGTGATCCTTGATAACATCCTCCAGTGCATCCCATACTTTATTATCTGCACGGTCAATAAGCTTTCTTGCAGACTTGATATTTGCAATAGCCTTCTTGTCAACAAGGCGCTTTAAAACGAAAGGCTTGAACAGCTCCAGAGCCATCTCCTTAGGAAGACCGCACTGGTACATTTTAAGCTCAGGGCCTACAACGATAACGGAACGTCCGGAGT